>JAYUXX010000202.1:0-4609 GCA_043752765.1 Saprospiraceae bacterium
AAATACCACGAGACGGGCATCTTCGATGAAAAAGAAATATATCCATATATCACGGAGGGCATAGGTGAAGACATACTTCCCAAAAATGTGGATTTTTCACTAATCGATCATTTTGAAAAAGTCTCTGACGCGGAAGGTGCTATAGCAGCGAGAAGGCTCGCCCGTGAAGAGGGATTGTTGCTTGGCTATTCTGCAGGAAGCGCTTTGGCCGGGCTATTACAATTGAAAGACCGGCTAACTCCCGATGATGTGGTAGTTATCATATTTCATGATCATGGAAGCCGCTATGTGGGAAAAATATTCAATGATGACTGGATGCGTGAACGTGGCTTCCTCAACAAGGAACTTATGGTCATGGATTTAATAAAAGCGAATGCAAATCGCGAAATAATCACTGTGACGTCTGATGCGAAAGTGCGCCATGCGTTAGAGTTAATGAAAGAATACGATATTTCGCAAATGCCCGTTATGAAAGAGGAAGAAATCGTGGGTTCTGTATCTGAGAATACCATTCTTACCTTTATTCTTGAGAATCCATTAAATCACGCAGAAAAACCTGTGTCTGATATTATGGATGCTCCTTTTCCCATGGTGAATGAAGATTTACCGTTAAGCAAATTGAATAAATTTGTTTCGAAAAAAATTCCTGCGGTAATGGTAAAAGATAAAGCAGGGAAGATTTATATTTTGACCAAGTATGATATCCTGCAAATGATCTGAAGTATGAGGAATTTTTTACTTTTTTCTGTTTTAATTATTTGTGTGCTTCGCCCCGGGAATGTTCAATCTCAGGACAAACTTCTGACACAGGCATTTGCTCATCCGGTCGATCTAAATCCTGCGTTTGCAGGAGCTATCGATGGTCGATATCGTGTATCGCTTGCTTACAGAGATCAATGGCAAAGCATCATTGAGAGTGCCTTCACCACAATGGCTGTGTATGGAGATCTTAAAATTATTCCCGATCCCAGGAAAGATGATTTTTTTGGTGCCGGTTTTTCACTGATCACAGACCGTACCGGCATTTTCAATATCAACCAGAATATGATTTCCCTTTATGGAAGTTATCATAAAGCATTAAATCCGGATCAGGGTCAATATTTATCGGCCGGAATAAATATCGGGATTGCTCAACGTAGTATTAATTATGAAAATATATTTTTTGATGATCAATTCAACGGGCTTGATGATTATTCACTAAACACAGCAGAAGATCTTCCGGCAAATAATTTTGCATTTCTGGATATGGGACTGGGTGTACGCTATGCTACGAAATTTGGGGAATACTCTAACATGTCTTTTGGCATTTCCATGGATCATATTCCCGGCAGTTCAATTTCATTTTATCAGCATTCACTCGAAGTGGATCCGTTGATTCCTGATTCGAAAATCTATAGAAAATTAACTGCATTTGCTTCTTTTGAATTAGCTTCCAATGAATCGGTTTCAGTGTTGCCACGGCTTGTATGGCAAAAGCAGGGGCCCCATCAAATGATAGCCGCTGCGGCACTTATTAAATTTGATATAACTGACTATGATAACCAGGCTTTTCATTTAGGTGCAGGAATTCGAATGAATCAAACCACCACGTCTAGCATAAAACCTTCTGCTGCTTATCTCTTAGCTGCATACGAAATACAGGGCCTTTTGATTGGATTGAGTCATGACATACTTCTTACGAAGCTAGGTGCAGACAATCCCGGCAAAGGTGCATTCGAATTATCGATCGGATTTACAGGATTTTATGACAATGCTGAATCGATGTGTCCAACTTTTTAGGACATAATAATTGAGAAATATCTTAGTGGACAATGAGTGTAGTGTGGGCTATAACCCAATTAAAAAAAATGAACAATTGAATTCTGCCTAATATAATCTGATTCAATGTGTAGTGTACCCAGCTTACTATATTTTGATATTTTCTACAATCTCTAATCCAAACCCGATCAGACCAATGCGCGTAACCGGATGATTTGTCATCAAACGCATTCGTGTAATCCCGAGGTCTCTCAGAATTTGTGCGCCTACACCGATATCTCTTTGTTGCTGCATAGATGCAGGATCATCGCCTGCTGTGTAAGATTTTAAAATTTCAAGTACGTTATCCGATAATTCATGATGTCGCATCAAAAGGAACACACCGTTTTCGGATTCATTGATCATAGATAATGCATGATCAATTTCTTTACCCGTATCTCCAAAAATAAGCCCCAATAGATCACCCGTTCTGGACATGCTGTGAACGCGAACTAAAGATGCATCCTGAAGTTTTGGATCTCCTTTGACTAATGCTAAATGAATATCGTCTGAAGTAAGCTGCCGGTAAGGAACCACCCTCCATGAGCCATGTTTAGATTTAATTTGATATTCAGGCATGCGCTCAATGATCCGTTCCTTCTCCATTCTGTAGGCGATTAAATCCTGTATGGAGATAAGTTTTAAATCATGTGTTTTAGCAATTTCCACAAGTTGTTGAAGTCGAGCCATCGAACCATCAGGATTGAGAATCTCAACAAGTACACCGGCGGGATAAAAACCTGCCAACCTGGCCAGATCTATAGCAGCTTCAGTGTGACCGCTTCTTCGTAAGACTCCTCCGGTCTTAGCGCGTAATGGAAAGATATGTCCGGGACGCGCATAGTCATCCGCTTTAATAGCAGGGTCCACTAACATTCGAATTCCTGTCGATCGATCATGGGCAGAAATTCCCGTTGTGCATCCGTGTCCGATCAAATCAATCGATACTGTGAAAGCGGTTTCATGTAATGCGTTATTATCACGCACCATCATTTGCAGCTTCAATTCTTCAACACGTTTTTCATCAAGAGGTGCACAGATTAATCCCCGACCATAAGTAGCCATGAAGTTTATGATTTCAGAAGTCACACATTGTGCGGCACAGATGAAGTCACCTTCATTTTCCCTGTCCTCATCATCTACTACGATGACGATTTTACCTGATTTGATATCCTCTATTGCCGAAGCAATTGAATTGAGTTGTGGGATTGCCTCTAGTACCTCCATTTCAGATTGTCTCATGTAAATCAAAATGCATTTTTTGCGTTAATCACTTCATCCATTTTCCTGACCTGGTCTTCCCATCTAAAATGAGAAGCTACGTATTTTTTTCCCTGTGAAGCTATTCGGTGGTAGTCTTTCGGGTGATCAAGAAGAAATAAAATATGGGCAACGAAATCTTCGGTCGTATCGGCAATAAGAATTTGCTCATTTTCAATCGCCCCTATTGCTTTATTCACCATCGGTGTAGTTACGCAAGGTAAACCCATGGACATAGCTTCAAGTATTTTATTTTGCAACCCTAGTCCTGAAAGCATCGGTGCTACAAAGATACGTCCATCTCCGTAGGCTTCCCTTATGTCATCCACCCAACCCACCACGGTTACATTTTCATTTGAGCCTACGTTACGAATAGACCTGCCCGGCCGTGCACCGGCAATCAGTAATTTTATTTTTCTATTTCTAACAAGCAAAGCAGGTAAAATTTTCTCTACCAGATACTGCACTGCTGCTTTGTTAGGACCGTAACCAAGATTCCCTACAAAAACAATATCATAGGCGGGCATTCTGGTTGATTTATGTTCTGAAAAACTCTCATCTACCCCATTTGGAATGATGGTGATGTATTTTTTCGAAGGGAGTTTTAACCGGTCTCTGTCCTGTTCGGAGATGATGATATGTTTATCAAAATCTTTATACAGCGTGCGTTCGTAAGCCGCCAGCCTGTTAGCTTCGATTGTGAAGAAGATTCTCAGCCATCTGTGCCTTTGTGCCATTTGTCGCATCCCCTCCGAAAAAACATCCATGTAATCCAATGTCTTTGGGAAAGGTAATGAGCGAACATAGTCCGCTGCCCTGATCAGTTGACAGACTACATGATCGGGCTCAATACGAATAATGTGGTATTGAACGCTGCGTTTTATTGTGCGGTCAATAAAATAGCAGACTTGTAATGGTAGACCTTCCATCCATCCCAGCAGGATATTGATGGGGAGTAACCATCGATTGATCTTAAAGACTTGGACCGATTTGCAATAAGGCTTCATGGCCTCAAGGTCATCCGTTGTAATTTTTATGTGTGAAATCGCTACAAGATGTACTTCATGTAACTGACTGAGGAGCCTGATTTGGTGGAATGCCCTAAGCTTATCTCCCTTTTCTACCGGAAATGGAAACCGAGAAGTAACGAAAACTATTCGCACGCTTTGGGACAGGGATTAGACTGAATAGGATTTGATGGGAATCGTTTCAACTTTTTCAATATTGTATTCCATCAATTTTTGGTATATATCCATTATTTGTTGCGCCGCATGCTGACCATCGAACTGATTACTGGCTTTTTTCTGTGCTTCTTGTCCGATGTGTAATGCCAATTCAGGATTTTGAACACAATATGTAATTGATTCAAGAAATTCGTCAACAGAATTAGCTACCAGAAGATGCTCTTTGTGTTTTCCATCAATACCTTCCTTACCGAGCGAAGTTGTAATAATTACTTTTCCGATGACCATTCCCTCCACAATTTTTACTCGCATACCACTGCCGGAAAAGAGGGGAACGACCATGGCTGAATGTTTACTTATAAATTCGA
>JAYUXX010000203.1:0-10850 GCA_043752765.1 Saprospiraceae bacterium
AGCACCGATGGCGAAAATTGGGAAAACATTTGCGGAGAAAGATCTAAGCTGGGAGGTATATTCCAATTGTATGAGGAACCGCTCTACGATGGCAAACAAGTGCAATGGGTGCTCGAGACTTCCGATCTGCAAACGTATCTCGGCCAACAAATCCAATTGCGCTTTATGATTGTGTCAGATGGCTTTGTGTTTAAAGATGGTTTTTACTTCGATGATTTTAAAGTGATCACCATCAAGGAAGAGTCTGTGTCAACGACAGACATCGATGCTTCGGCATTTAAAGCATATCCGAATCCTACAGCAAACAGCTTCCGTGTTGAAATTCCAGAATTAAGTAAGCCATCTATCCGGGTGTATAACATCTTAGGGCAGGAGGTTTACTCGAATAGCAATCTGGAAGGCAAAGCGCACAACGTAATGACATCATCATGGTCTGATGGTCTTTACCAGTATATTATTTATTCGGACAATACGCCAGTTCACCATGGTTCAATGAGCCTGCTGAAATAATTTTTTTCTCTTTGTTCATACTGCATTTCTGTTAAACCCAGTAAAGAGTTTGTCAGAATACCCATCTTTGCGCTATAGAACAGCTCTTCATTTTTTGTAGTTCGCTCCTTCTATCAACCTGAAAAGAACATGGCAATAGACACTCGATTTCTCAATAAACTTGGCGTTAAAAAATTCAATAACGGTACGTCTACCGGACAGAAATCAACCTCTTCCCGGAACTTCCAACCTTCTCCATCACCTGTAGATGGAAACCTGATAGGTGCTGTCAGTACCACTACACCCAAGGAATACGAGCGGGTGGTACGCACTGCACTCAAAGCCTACGAAACATGGAAATTATTACCTGCGCCGAAACGGGGTGAGATTGTGCGGCAGTATGGTGAAGCACTCCGTCGAAATAAAGAACCACTGGGAAGGCTTGTGTCTTATGAGATGGGCAAAAGCTTGCAGGAAGGTTGGGGTGAAGTGCAGGAGATGATTGACATATGTGATTTTGCCGTAGGACTTTCGAGACAGTTGTATGGTTTGACAATGCATTCGGAACGAAACATGCATCGCATGTATGAGCAGTGGCATCCATTGGGAATCGTTGGAATAATTTCAGCATTTAATTTTCCGGTAGCAGTATGGTCGTGGAATGCAATGATTGCACTTGTATGTGGTGATGTTGTCGTGTGGAAACCATCAGAAAAAACACCTTTGTGCGGGGTAGCCTGTATGAATATTTTCGCAGAGGTATTGAAAGCAAATAACCTTCCAGAGGGTATTGTCAACATGATCAATGGAGATTATCGTGTAGGTGAATTGATGACATTGGATCATCGTGTACCATTAATTTCTGCTACGGGAAGTACAAAAATGGGCAAGATCGTAGGAGCAGCTGTTGCGGGTCGATTGGGAAGATCACTATTAGAATTAGGTGGAAATAATGCAATCATCGTAACTCCCCAGGCTGATTTTAATATCGTGCTCACGGGTGCAGTCTTTGGTGCGGTGGGAACAGCAGGTCAGCGATGCACGACTACAAGAAGACTTATCATCCATGAGTCGATCTATCAAAAGATGACCACCGCATTGATCAAAGCCTATAAACAAATCAGAATTGGAAATCCTCTCGACCCTACCATTCATATGGGGCCACTCATTGATTTGCAGGCGGTTTTTCATTATCAAAAAGCACTCGAAGCTATCAAGAATCAGGGAGGTAAAATGCTTGTTGCAGGTGGCGTTCTCAAAGGGAAAAAATATGCAAGTGGGTGTTATGTACTGCCATGTATTGCAGAAGCTAAAAATGAATTCCCAATTGTCCAGTCCGAAACATTTGCGCCAATTTTGTATGTGATGTCATATAAGACTCTGGATGAAGCTATACGACTTCAGAACGATGTTCCTCAGGGTTTGTCGTCAGCGATTATGACCGATAGTCTTAAAGAGGCTGAGCGATTCTTATCTGCATCAGGTTCGGATTGTGGGATTGCCAATGTCAACATCGGAACATCCGGAGCAGAGATTGGTGGTGCATTCGGTGGTGAAAAAGAAACCGGTGGGGGTCGTGAAAGTGGTTCAGATTCGTGGAAAGCCTATATGCGCCGGCAAACCAATACCATCAATTGGAGTAAGGAATTGCCATTAGCCCAGGGAATTACATTTGGATTTTAGGAGGACCTCATTAGAGATCCCACATGTTTCAGGCCGCTCCCTTCACTCTATGCCAATATTGTGTCCGCCCGAAGGCAGGCATTCCAATATAACCTCTAAGTTTTAATTTATCGGGACCTTCTAATTCGATGTAACATTTATAACTTTTTCCGTTGGCGGGATCAAGTACATTTCCATTTTCACCACCTTTAGCGGTTTTTGTCAGTCCATCCAGAATGACCATACCTGTGATCGGTTTATTTTGAAGAACTCCGGTGCATTTTTCACACTTGGTAAGGGTTGCAGAAGGAAGCAGCTTAATCACCTTGCCATATAATTTTCCACTTTTCTCATATATCTCCACGATGGATTTCTCCTTACCATCATCATCACCGACGGTCTTCCATAAACCTACCACCTGGGCATCAAGGAATGAGTGGCCCAGTATAAGGAGTAATGTGACAAAAATTGAATTTCTCAAAATATACCTGTAAGGTGTTTTATGCTTAACGAAGGAATATTCCAATTATTGATTCGGATTTCGATGAAGCTGTTAAGCATTCTACAAGATGGAAGTCAATTTATTTTTCGAAGATGTAACTTTTTAGCAGTACATCTTTATAAACAGATCATTTTTATTTCACCCGATACCAGTATTGAGTCCTCCCGATGGTGGGCACTCCAATATATCCCCTGAGTTTGAGTTTGTCAGGACTTTCTAATCTATAAAACAATTATAGGTTTTTCCACTACTTGGATCAATGGCTTTTCCATTATTGGCGCCATTCGTTGTTTTTGTAAGATCTTTTAAAACAACCATTCCTGTAATGGGAGTGTCTTTCTGATCGCCCGGACATTTTCACATACAGTATGTGCTGCTGCGGGTAAAAGCTTAACTACTTTACCATAAATTTTGCCTCCCCTTTCATAAATTTCCATGATCGATTTTTCTGTCCCATCTACATCACCAATTGTTTTCCACATACCAGTGACCTGAGCCTGCAAGGCGGCTTGAAAGGTTGCGAAAAAGATTATAATTGTATAACAGGTTTTCATTGCATACAGATTGAATTAATTCAAAGGAGATAGCGCAATGAAAGTTTGACTGCTAGTTGAAATACGGGTATTTGATGATGAGTTTCATCCTGGATTATTCGCCTTTAAATTTAGTCTTGTTTTTAATCCCGTATAACCTGCACTCATTACCTTATCATGATTCCATCGAAATAGCGGTCGTGCAATAGGGGCAATAAAATTCATCCATTTTTTACTTGTACTGACGATCCAGTCGTATCTGACAGATGTCGTCTTATCGATGGATTCAAAGGACCAGATACCAATACCTGTTAACTCACCATACGCTCTTCCTTCAATACGATGATAGGGTTCCAGAGATATTAGTTCTGATTCGAAAGAAAGTTGATAAGGAAGAGCAGTTGTCCACACAATCCGTCGCATAGTGCCTATGTCTTTCATATCACCTTGCCTTATGATTTCGACAGATTTGACAAACTTCCACCAGTCAGGCCATGAATCCATATCACGGATTTCGTTCCACACGTTTTCAAGCGGGGCATTAAACTTCCAATGTGTCACGAATGTATACTGGGACATTTTTTATTTGATTGTAATTGATCTTAGGTAACAAGAAGAGTTATAAGAAGAAGAATTTACCGGATGAAAAGTTTACTGTGAAGCTGAAATAAAATGCATAACACTTATCGGCCATTGCGGACTAATTTAAATTGGGAAATACACCGACAATGTTAACCCCAATTCATGTCCGTTTCATGAAAACTGTATTTTGGATTTAAATTCGCTGATATAGGGCTCAAAGCGCCCATTTTACTATGACCACGTGTTGAAAACCCCTAATTCTCTACCCCCTGGCGTGCCCTTTACGACTGCCATTGCCTATCTTAGCATCCCTGTCTGAATAAAAGCAGATCCCTGAGATTATGGTAAATAGAGTTATCCTCATTGGCAACCTGGGCAGAGACCCTGAAGTCCGGTACCTGGAAGGAAACGTCGCTGTTGCGAAGTTTTCAGTTGCTACAAATGAAAGCTACAAAGACAAGAAAGGAGATTGGCAGACGGCTACCGAATGGCATGATATTGTGGCCTGGCGTTCGCTTGCAGAGCGTGCTGAAAAACAACTTAAAAAGGGAAGCCAGGTTTTTGTGGAAGGAAAACTTACCCATCGAAAATACCAGGATAAAGAAGGCATCGATCGATATGTGACGGAAATTGTCGCCAATCACTTCAGGATTCTCGATCGGCGTGATTCCAGGCCTGGCGGTGAAGAAGAATTTTTGCAGGATGAATCCACAAATGATTCCTCCAACTCAACCGGAAGCAGCGGAGAACAACATGCTGATGATGATCTTCCATTCTGATCATCACACATGATCTTTTTACGATAAATACGTTGCTTTGGATATCGACCCCTTTCCGTTTTTACTACTTGCATTCTTTAATTGGGGATTAGCCTGGGGATTTATATTGCTTATCATTCTTCTGATTTGTTCAGCCCTTGTAAGTGGCTCTGAAGTAGCTTTCTTTTCATTAGATGGCAATCAGCTCAAACAGATCGATGAAGAAGACGATACCGCCGGCCAACGCATATTAAGTCTTAGAGAAAAACCGCGGCGACTCTTAGCAACCATCCTTATTACGAACAACCTGGTAAATATTGGGATTGTAATTCTTTCCTATTATTTATTTCAGCAAATCCTTCCTCATGATACTTTATTTCGGTGGGGAAATCAGACAAGTGCATGGCCTGCCATGGCATGGCTTGACGCTCAACAATGGGCTTCCGTTTTTAGTTTTCTGATTGCTATTTTAGGAATCACCTTTATGCTGGTGCTCTTTGGAGAAGTTCTTCCCAAAATTTATGCAAATCTGAATAACGTTGCACTCGCCCGAATGATGAGTGGTCCTGTGCATGTGTTGATGACTGTCTTGTCACCCGTAAATAAACGTATGGTGAGATGGGGAAATACACTTGAGCGCAAACTGGGTACAGATAGCGCATTAGGTGCAAATAAGATAGACATCGACAAGGCTATAGATCTCGCAGTGTCAAAAGATAAAGACTCTAAAATAGAGGCTGAAATCTTAAAATCGATCGTCACCTTCAATGATGTTGCTGTAAAACAAATCATGCGTTCGCGTATGGATATCATTGCACTTAACACGTCTCAAACACTGGAGGAGATGATGGAAATTGTCCGTGAAGCAGGGTATAGTCGATTACCTGTATACGAAGAAGAACTTGACAATATTAAAGGGATCCTCTATGTAAAGGACCTCATTGGATATCTGGATGATGAACGCGCACCCCAGGCCTGGCCCGAACTCGTGAGACCCGCTGTTTTATATGTTCCTGAAGCACGTAAGATTAATGAATTGTTGAAAGACTTTCAACGGGAACATCTTCATATGGCCATTGTCGTAGATGAATACGGGGGTACGTCAGGGATCATAACAATGGAAGATGTCATTGAAGAAGTGATCGGAGATATTAAAGATGAATTTGATGAAGATCAGGAATTTGAATATCGTAGATTAAGTGACCACGAATTTATTTTCGAAGGGAAAACAATGCTAATAGATGTTTGCAGGGTAATGGATGTGGAAAAGTCAAGCTTTGAATTAGTCGATGGAGATGCGGACTCACTTGCAGGATTAGTATTGGATCTGAACAGTAAGATGCCTGTTGTTGGGCAAAAAATTTCTTTCCCGCCATTTTCATTTACGGTACTATCCGTATCGGCAAAACGAATTGAACGAATCAAAGTGCAGATAGATTCATGACCAGAATAATATTATCTATAGTTCTCTTGTGCGTCATAACAAGTTGTCGTGAGGAAACAAGGACCCCCAAGCCCCGGGCATATCCAAGAGTAGAATATCCTGAAAAAAAATATGTTGACTTTGCTGCGGATTGTCCTTTTGTTTTTCAGTTGCCTTCTCATGCTGAAATCAGCAATAAAGAAGAAGCTTGTTGGTTTGATATTTCTATGCCTCTATTTAAGGCGAAAATTCATTGTAGTTATCTGCCTGTTAAGAATCGCGAAGAATTTGAAGACCTTGTCTTGGATGCTTTTGAAATTGCTGAGCGTATCAATGCCCGCGCCAACTTTATGGAGGAATCACTTGTCCAAAATGAATATGGCGTAAGTGGTTTGATTATGGAATGGTCAGGACCTGCGGCATCACCCATTCATTTCTTCCTTACTGATACGACGCATCATTTTTTTAAAGCGGCTCTCTATTTCGATTCAAAAGTTAAACCAGATAGCCTCGCCCCTATAACGGATTATATTAAATCAGATATCCAGCATATGATTTCTACTTTTACGTGGAAGGAATAAGAAACATTCCTGGTGAGGCAAAAAAAAACGCCTGTCTTTCTTTTAAGACAGGCGCATCAAAACAAAACGAAAAACCAACTATATTTTCAAGAATGAGATCATTCTTTATTTCTTTATAATCCTTTTTTTAGGCGAACAGGCACATCAATATATTTGCCGCTTCTATAGACTTTAAGTTGAATCGAGTCTCCCACTTTTGACATATCGATTCGTGATTTGAGATCATCGAATGTTTTCAGGGATTTTCCATCGATTTCCACAAGTACATCATTAGGCCTAATTCCGGCATACTGAGCTGCACTCTTTTCTCCAACCGCATCTACCAATAAACCTTCGCTTATATCAAGCTTTAGCTCTTTAGCCAACTCCTCATTTAATACAAACACTTCAATGCCCAAAGATGTTCGCTCAATGTCCCCTCCATTTTTGATTATGTCGTTGGCTATACTTATGGCAAGATTAACAGGGATCGCAAAGGAATATCCAGAATAACTGCCTGTTTGAGAGGCGATTGCTGTATTAATACCTAACAATTTGCCACTTGCGTCCACTAAAGCTCCTCCACTGTTACCCGGATTAATAGCTGCATCGGTCTGAATAAACTGTTCAATTGTTTTAGCTCCCTGGATAATGTTCAGGTCGCGCCCTTTGGCACTGATGATTCCTGCGGTAACAGTAGATGTTAAATATTCGAAGGGATTACCTACAGCCAGGACCCATTCACCAACTCTGGCTTTATCGGAATCCGCATATTCAAGCACCGTAAGATTACTCGCATCGATTTTAACAACTGCCAGATCCGAACTTGGATCGCGGCCGATTGTAACTGCTTTATATTCTTTACCATCACTGGTCCGTACACTCAATTCATCCGCAAAATCAACCACATGGTTATTCGTTAAAATGTATCCGTCTTTAGAAATAATCACTCCGGAGCCTGCCCCCTTACGTATGCGAGGACCCATTCCAAAGCCAAACTGTTCGCCATTCAACCCAAACCGTTCGAAAATATCCTGGAAAGGATCTTGCTGACGTCTGCTCTGGGCTGTTTCCTCACTTTCTGAAGCAGCAATCAACACAACTGCCTTTTGAGCCAGTTCTGCTGCAGCGGCAAAATCAGGACCTGTTGAAGGCACTGATCCATAAGTGGATACATTTGTCAGGCCTTCGAAGGAAGTTCCGTTTTGTGTATAATACATTGCACCAATACAAATCAGTCCCCCGAAAAAACCTGCCAGTATAAAGGATAAGATTGTTTTCAGTTTCATAGTCTAAAGTTGTTTTCGAATTTGTAAGAGGATAAACGGTGATAAGGTGTGCTTGTTATCCCTAAATTTTTCGTTTAACAATTGTTTAACTTCATCTTAGTGACGCAGTCAAATGATATACGTGTAAAAGATTAGTCGTGGTTTTAACGCAGACAAATGTGAGGAGGGAGTAAGAATTAACCACCTATAAAGCGATGAATTTGAAATGCGTAATAACTTGATTGCTTTCATACGGAAAGACCCGGTTACAAGAGATTGATAGTTGTTCATCTCTTTCTTCCACAGAACTGTTGGACCTTCAATCGCTAGCTGGCACATTAATACATTCCATTTTGCCTCAGATGAAAAAGAAGAATGCATGTATTCAGAAAGGGGTTGAAAAAGCCGGGCTGCATTTTGGAAATCACCGGAAAGAAAATATGCAGTCGCGTCATTCCAATAAAGGATATCTTCTCGTGTTAGTTTTCCCAAGGCTAAATCATTCTCATATCGTATTTGAAAATTTCGCTCCGCTAAATGAATAGGCTTTATATAATCGAACAAACATATCCATGCGCCCAGGATAGAGGCTATCAGCAATATCGCAAACAACCACCTGCGTTTGAAAGAATTCAAATTAACATCGACAGGTATAACTCCATCAAAATCACGTAATCGTTTTTTGATTTCCTTATAGCGGACATACTCCAGAAACCGATATGTTTCCTGACTCTCTTTTAAACGTGATGCTAATGCCGGATCTCTCTTCATGAGTAGTTCCAAATGACTCCGGTCTACGTCACTAATTTTATCCTTCAGATAGTCATCAATGAGATCATCCAGTGTAGTATCTCTCATGCAGTGTTTAGTTTAAAATGCACCCAATTGTTTTATAATATATATATGTATTTAAGACCCGAATATGTTACCATGAATAATAAAATCTTTCAGCTTTTTAAAACATTCGTGTTTGATTTTCCTGGCCATAGCGGGCCCGGATATATTCATCTGTTGAGCAATTTCTTGCATCGAATAGTCAGAGAGCCATAGTAAAAGGATAGTGCGACACCGGGAACCGCATCGGGAGATAGCCTGATCAAGTTGATCATACTTTTCATTGGAAAGTAAAATGCTTTCCGGCGTTCTGCCACTTGAGAGATATAATCCTTCAGATTCTTCCACGATATCAATTGTATGACTACGCTTTATTTGATTCAGCCATAAATGCCTGGCGATCCCAAGCCAATACGCCCGAACTGAAATAATCTCGGGTGATTCTTTCTGGATCTTGTGCAACATGACAATGAATGAGTCATGCACGAGGTCATCCGCCTCACATTGACATTTTTTGTATCGGGTGATCAGCGTGCTCAGGCAAGCACCTACATCTTTATGGTATTGACCATATAGTGTCATGATAGCCTTATCACATGCCGTTCCACCAGACTTAATCGCAAGGATATACTGGTCATCCACGAAGGATGGACTTGTTTTCAACTGGTCCATATATTTTTAACGGGATGACTTTACTTCCGGTTACGAACCTCCGTCAGGTTTAGAAGTAAGTCATCATACAATAATACAAATATTGAAATCGAATGCAAACAACATTGTAAAATAAAGTTGAAAAAAAAGTACACAATTCCGGTAACGTTTCCACCTCCTCAATACATATAGAATAGTAAGAAGAAGAAGGAGTTCATGCATAGTGACCGGGCATCAAAGGATGCCCTCATGATCATTGAATTCCTCATTTGCCAGTTGAGAATGCCGGATGCATGCACCCAAAATACATCCGGCTTCTTTTGATTTGTATACATAGAAAATGATTACTTGGTATAAACATATGCTGGAACTTGTGTACCCGCCATTGTGCACCAGTTGTGGTATTCAACGGCCGCTCGACAGCCATATTTTTTGTCTGGATTGTTTGAATGAGTTGCCTGAAACAGGATTTCATCTTTATGCCCATAATCCTTTCGTGGGCCATTTTAGGGGCCGCATCGAATTGAAGGCCGGTGCGGCATTTTTATTTTTTTCCAGAGGAGGAGGTACACAACGTATGCTTCACCAAATCAAATACAATAACCAACCTGATCTGATCCATACGATTGGTCGATGGTATGGAAAACAATTAATGCAATCAGAGCTTTGGCAGGAAATCGATATCGTCATACCTGTTCCTTTGCATTGGAAAAAACAACGCAAGCGCGGGTACAATCAAAGTGCTGTCTTTGGCGAAGGAATTGCAGAGGTGATGAATGTTGCCTGTCCGGCAAATGTACTGAGAAGAACCACAAACGATAGGAGTCTTACAGGCATGAAACGATTTCAGCGCGTAGAAACCATTGGAACTTCATTCATACTTGCGAATCCCAGGCAAGTGAAAAATAAAAATGTCTTGTTGGTCGATGATGTATTGACTACAGGGGCTACTCTCGAAGCATGCGCAAACGCGTTAATGTCTGCACCGGTTTCTTCTATACGTATGGTTACAATAGCCACTGGAGAATTATAAGCGTTATTTGAAATCTATTGTATTCTTGTATCAATATATAATTGTGGTCTGCAAAAAAAAGTTCGTTATAAGACACGTCTCATCTTAGCTTGATAGTCCATCAAGGAAATTTAACTTTGTAATAAAAACGGATGGCAAGTTCTGATGATCTCCGCGATGCAATTGTACGTGAAGTAATTTATCGCATGTATGATGAATGTCTTCCAAGGATCATCCAGTGTCTTGATCAATTAGACGATGATCTCATTTGGTGGAGGCCAAATGAAAATTCCAACGGTATTGGAAACATAGTGCTTCACCTATGCGGGAATGTTCGTCAGTGGATTTACGCAGGTCTTGGAAGAGGACATGACCTCCGCAACAGGCAGCTAGAATTCGATGAAAGGAGGAGGATACCCGGGATTGAACTAAAAGAAATGCTTGCTTCGACTATGGCCCTCATTCATCCCGTGATTTCCAACGTCCCCACAGAAGAGTTATTGAACATCAGATCTGTACAAACCTTTGAAGAAACCGGATTAACCATCTTGATTCACGTAACAGAACATTTTTCCT
>JAYUXX010000204.1:0-4600 GCA_043752765.1 Saprospiraceae bacterium
TATTTGAAGATGGATCCGGGTGTGCAGTTGCTGACGTTGAAGGGAGTGGGGTATCAGTTGGTGGATAGTTAGGGTGGTGGGATCAAAGACTTTTATGAGGAATTTGGATTGGAATGTTTTATAATCGCAGGATGAATTGGGGTAAAATTGGTGTTTGGGTAAGGGGGCTGAGATTCAATATGGACAAGTGTTTCTCTCTGTAGAATTTCGTCTAAATTCCTTTTTGTTTTGCGAGTGATTTTAAAGGCCTTTTTCTTCCTTAAATAAGTCGGTGAAAAATAGGTTTAAACGTCTGGCTGCCTCAATTAGATTCTTTTTATGAACATTGTAAATAACATATGGGAATATTTCTTTATACGTTATTAATTGCGCCGTTAGTAATATCCCCAGGTGTTTGGACATGCTGGCTTTTGACAGAGGGTGGGATTTTGCAATTTCTTGTACGCTCTGGGGGCCATCCTTACATAATTGGTTGAGAATTTTGGTCCGAGCTGGATGTCCAAAAGCTTTTGCGAATCCACTAGTAATTTGTTCTTCTTTATCGTACAATTTTGCCTTAGAAAAAGCCATGGTTAGAAAATTTGTAATGAGTGAATATCAATATCAATCGGATTAGTAGACGGTAGAATTTCATCTAAATTCTTTTCATCAAACTATTCCCCTCTATATGTCCCCACACCCCCTTTCCGTACCCCCAATTCCCATAATTTTTATCTTCTCCCCACCATACTCTCACACCCCTCACGTAACCTTCCTTTAATTTATCTTTACCCCATTCATGGAAGGAAAATTCAAGCGCCAACTGGCAGCCATCGTTTTTACCGACATCGTGGGGTATACCCATCTCATGCACATCAATGAGGATCGCGCATTACTTCTGCGGTCACGACATCGCGCAGGTCTTCTCGCACTACACGAAAAATATGGCGGCGAAGTCCTCCAATTTTTCGGCGATGGTACCCTGAGTATTTTTCACAGTAGTGTCAATGCAGTAGAATGTGCTGTAGAAATGCAGCTTGAGTATAAAAAGGATCCCGAAGTACCCGTTAGGATTGGAATTCACGTAGGGGATATTAGTTATGACGGCACAGATGCGTTTGGCGATGGACTAAATGTTGCTGCCCGTATCGAGCCACTCTGCGAGCCCGGTGGCGTCTTTGTTTCAGAAAGAGTTTTTGAAGATATTCGTAATCACGCCTGGTTGAAAGCCATTCATGTAGGCAATTTCCAATTAAAGAATATTGCGGGGGAAACACCTTTATATGGCATCTCCAGTAAAGGTATGGCCTTACCCGTCACTCGTCAGCAACAACTTCCACCACGTCACCATCTCAGGAATCAGCAAGGACAAATGACTTCTCAGTCAGCTCCGGAAATCGTCCATGATGGTAAAAACAAAGTGGTAGCCTCCCTGCTTGCCTTGATTCTGGGCATGTTTGGCGCTCACCAGTTCTACCTGGGGAAGAGGCTGCTCGGTATGGCTTATTTCCTTGCGTTTTTCGTCATTCTGACCATCACGATCAATGAGGGCGGACCTTGGTTTGCTCCCCTTGCTATCCTTGCTTTCATTGAAGCAGTTTTGTTGTTTGTAATGCCTAAATCAGAATTTGATGCCAAGTACAACAATGGAAATCCTGGCAAAGTCAAATCCAAAGGACAAAGAAGAAAAGAAGATAGAACCCAATCCGGTGAAACACCTCAAGCTCGCAAATCACGCGGCAACCATATCATTAAAGATGCATTTATTGCATACCGGAGTGGAAATTATGATAAGGCCCGCAAGTGTTTTGAAGATGCTTTGCAATATGATTACAATGATCCCCAGACCCACTTTATGCTGGCCTGCTGCTATTCCATGGCGAAGGAAGAAAAGCCCGCCTACTTCCACCTGGCTAGTGCAGTAGATTTCGGTTTCCAGGAGTTTGAAGAAATATATCACAATGAGGCTTTGACATGGATGAGGGCTCAACCCGATTTTGATTTTTTTGTCCAGAACGGGTATCGCCAGATTTCGCATATCTACACACCCAAGCCTGATTTGCTCGAAGAAAAAAATTATTATGTTGACACTGTCCTCGACCGGATTGCTGACCTGGGCGAATTATTGGAACGGGGTGTAATCAGTAAAGACGACTTCGAAGTCAAGAAAAAGGAGATGCTCGGCCATTGAGGGCAGGTGGTTTAACAATACTTTTACAACTTATGATAAATTTTTATCAGGTAAAAAGTACCTTTGCGCCCGCAATGACAAACTGTCTGTCCAAAAAATCAAATCATTATGAGTCTTAAAAAACAATTTTTAAAGAAAAAAACATCGTGCAAAGTCACTTTCACAGTAGATGCTGAATTGATTGCCGGTGGAAAAGAAGTTGCCATATTAGGTGAATTCAACAATTGGGATCCGTCAGAGGATACGATGCGTAAACTGAAAGATGGTTCATTTACAAAAACGCTTGAACTTGAAATGGGTCAGGAATACCAGTTTCGTTATCTCGTAGACGGCGAACGTTGGATCAATGACACAGAAGCAGACAAGTATATCCCGAGTGGTGTTGCAGCTGCAGAAAATTGCGTTGTAGCCCTTTAATCAGGAAAGTCCATTTAAACATAAAAGATTTCGAAGGCAGTTCATAGTACAACCTGGACTGTCTTCTAATTAAATGCAGTTTTTATTTTCGTACTTCGTGTACTCAATATATGATCATGAAAAAGATTGGAATTTTATTTGGAAAAGAAAATTCATTTCCACCTGCTTTTGTCGAAAGAGTCAATAGTAAAAACATAAAGGGTGTTGAAGCTGAATTTGTAAAAGTTGATGAAGTCATCCAAGGTAAGCCTACACAGTATGCTGTTATTATTGACAGGATCAGCCAGGATGTACCATTCTACAGGGCTTATCTAAAGAATGCAGCACTTACCGGAACCGCTGTCATCAATAATCCATTCTGGTGGAGTGCAGATGAGAAATTCTTTAATAATTGTCTTTCTGAACAGATCAAAGTTCCAGTTCCTAAGACTGTTCTTCTTCCTTCCAATCAACGTCCTGACGACACCTCAGAGCAATCCTTCAGAAACCTCAAATTTCCAATGGACTGGGAATTTGTAGTTGACTACCTGGGTGGTTTTCCATTATATATGAAGCCTCATTCTGGTGGCGGATGGAAGAGTGTCTATAAAGTGACAAGTTTTGAAGACCTTTTTGCGAAGTACAATGAGACTGGTCAGCTTGTAATGATGCTGCAGGAAAATATTGATTTTGACGCGTATTTCCGTTGCTATTACTTGGGTGGAGATAGAGTAAGACTAATGCCTTACGAACCCCGCAACCCACATCATCTCCGGTATATTGACAAACCCGTGATCGATGATCCGAAAATGTTGAAGGAGATACATAAGCTTGTCTTGAAGATTAATCATTCATTGGGATATGAATTCAATACGGTTGAGTTTGCACTGAGAGGTGGTATTCCATACGCCATTGACTATTGTAATCCCGCTCCTGATGCTGATCTTGCAAGTGTCGGTGCAGAAAATTTTGAATGGGTAGTTGAGAATGCAGCAGAAATGGCAATCGAAAAAGCGCTTGCTCATAAAGCCAATAAATCTCATGTCAATTGGGGAAGTTTTATCAAAGCTTCGGTGGAAGGGAAGATCCCAAAATCCTAATCCATCCTTTTATAAACTGTTAAAGCTTACTACTGTTTACTGATGAGGATGACTCACCCCGTGCGAATGGCAATTCTGGATATGAACAATAACCATGACAACATGGGTATTGCAAGTATTAAACGTATTGCAGACCGGTTTCCGGTTATTGAGTACGATGTTTTCGATGTGCGCTTTAAGAAGGAAGTTCCGGGTTGTGAATATGATATCTACATATCGTCCGGAGGTCCGGGTGATCCGATGGAGTTTGAGGGGGGCTGGGAAAATGAATATTACTCGCTGATGGATAGCTTGTGGCAGCATAATATTGAAAGTGAGCATAAAAAGTTTGTATTCTTTGTTTGCCATTCTTTCCAGATGATTTGTCATCATTTGGGGATTGGCTCTATCACTCTTCGGGAAAAAGAATCGTTTGGAATTGTCCCGGTTGATAAGACAACAGCAGGGATGGATGAATTGCTTTTTGAAAACCTCAACAATCCATTCTATGGTGCTGACTTTAGAAAGTACCAGGTTGTGGGACCCCGTCAGGAAAAGTTAAAAGAATTGAATGCCGTAGTGGTAGCTATTGAGGGAACAGAAGCTATTCGAAATTCTGAAAAGGCGTTGATGGCGATTCGATTTTCAAAGGAGTGGTTTGGCACTCAATTTCATCCCGAAGCACATCCGGATGGAATGGTTCATTATCTCAGACGCCAGGAAAAGAGAAATATGATCTTAAGGCAATGGGGTATTAACATCTATGAAGAGATGATGCACAACGCTATTCACCCTGATCGGCTTGCCAATACGCGTGATCACATTCTTCCCGACTTTTTACAAAGTGCTGTGGATCAAATTCTGGACTACGCCAAACCCACACCTCTGGTTTATAACTAACCTGAGAAATAATTTCATCTACGCATTATTTTAAGTACTTATTCTGAATCAGGAT
>JAYUXX010000205.1:0-4599 GCA_043752765.1 Saprospiraceae bacterium
AAAATATTATTTCCATACATCTGACTCGCATCCTCAAACAACTCCCTGTCAAGGGATGAATTTCCGATAATCGTAATGCCGGATTTTTTCACAATTTTATCATTCTCAGTTAATGCACAGTTTCCACCGGTATCTGCGGCAAGATCAACGATTACTGATCCGTGTTTCATCAAGGCTACTGTTTCGGCCTCTATGAGTACGGGGGCTTGTCTGCCCCTGATCTGGGCGGTACAAATGATGACGTCCGATTTCGCTGCTCTCGCCTGAACTTCTGCACGTTGTCGAGTCAAATATTCTTCTGATTGCTGTACTGCATAACCGCCTGCACCTTTATCATCAATTGCGCCCTCTACTTCGACAAATTTTGCCCCAAGACTCTGCACTTCTTCCTTTGCCGCTTGTCTTACATCAAATACTTCTACGACCGCACCAAGCTTTCTTGAGGTGGCAATTGCCTGAAGCCCTGCAACCCCCGCTCCCAGTATCAATACTTTTGCCGGCCGGATACTACCTGCTGAAGTTATCATCATGGGGAAGTATCGTGGGAGGTATTGAGCTGCAGTTAAAACCGCCCGGTATCCGGCGATAGATGCCATTGAAGAAAGTACATCCATGGCTTGTGCCAGAGTTGTTCTGGGTACCATATCCATACTGAATGCCTGAAATGGGTATTGGCTCAGTCTTTCGTTAATGCCCGAATCCTGATACGGTCTGAATTGGGAAACTAACAAGGATCCTCCCTTTATAATAGACAAATCTTCGCCCGCTGGCGGGAAAACTGTGACTATAATATCAGCTCCTTTTAAGATCGAAGCTTTATCCTTTATTTCTGCAAGTCCCTGATATGTAAGATCACTAAATCCAGCCTGCGTACCTGCGTTAGATTCTACCCACCACGTTGCATCCTTGACCTTTGATCGTTTGATATTTTCTGGTGTGATGGATACCCTGTTGTCGGATTGTTCCTTAATTATACCTATGATTAATGACATCGTGCTATTGTGAATATGGTGCCGAAAGATAGGAGGATTATTCTCTTTGTCTTATTCCCAAATCAGCTAACGCCATAGAACTGTGGGTTGCTTCAATCTAAATCATCATCATTTTTCCACAACCATATTTTGATTCCCCCTAATTTCACTCTTTCAACCCAAACGTATATGAGCGCCTCAGTGAAACCTACAGTATTAATTCATGGATATGGCTTTGATCATCGGATCTGGTATCCGGTAGAGCTTGCATTTGAAGGCCGGCATGTTATCTATCTGTCGTTGCCTGGCTTCGGGATGGATGCAGTAACCGAACCCTATACGATCGAAGAGTTGGCAGTCAAATATTGGCGACATCTCAACGAGGTGGTGCCGGACCCTGTACATCTCGTGGGCCACAGTATGGGTGGATATGTTTGTATGGAAATGTTGGCCCAGCAACCATCGCGCGTGGCTAGTCTTGCCTTGGTTCATAGTCATGTCTTCGAAGACCCGGAAGAAAAAAAGGCAAATCGAACCGCTACTATGAAAGAAATAAGTGAAAAAGGGCGGGAAGCCTTTGTTGAAAAAATGATCCCTTCTCTCTTGGGCAATGAAAAGGATTATGTTGAGATTACTAAAATGTTGATCCAGCGCGGAATGATTTATGACAATAATGCGTGGAGCTTCGGAACACAGGCTATACGCGACAGGAAAGATCATAGTGCTACTCTTACGAACAGCAAAATTCCGGTGCTTATGTTGATGGGTGAAAACGATAAAGCAGTTACTCCGGCATTGGCATATAAGCAAGCTCCTTTATCCGAACGCTCGATGCTGCACATGTATCCCGGGGTTGGGCACCTGGCTATGTATGAAAGCCCATCTAAAATGATTGAGGATCTGATTCGCTTTTATGATTCCTTCGCTGTATGATATATGCCATTGCGATTGGTTTTATTTTCCTCTATAGTTTAATTGTTTTTTTGTCTGTGAAATCCCCCTCCGTAGCGCGGCCGCTGCAGTTAGGGTTATGTGTCTTTTTCGGTATGCTTTCTGCTTTTTTTTCGTTGGGCCTGGAGTTTTTATGGAATGACTTGCTTGGAGAATTCATTAGCTCACACTCTTCATTGATTTTGTTAGAAAGTTTTATTGGCGTAGGGTTGATAGAGGAGTTAATGAAATGGATTTGGCTTGTTTTTGTGATTTCGCGTTGGCGGGATTTCATCTATTATGCGAATGGAATCGTTTATGCCTCCGGAATCGCAGCGGGGTTTAATCTTGTAGAGAGCATGATCTATATACAAATGGATAATAATCTCTTCAATATGGTGCTTAGGGGTTTGACGGCGATACCTGTCCACTTTCTTTTTGCGATTGTAATGGGATTCTTATTTGCGCGCTTTAAGTTTGAAGGGAAACGTTTTTTGTGGGTTTCACTCCTGATTCCAACTTTGCTTCACGGGCTTTATGATTTTTTCATTTTTCAAACTTATGCAGAACTGCTTATGGGGGCATCAATCCTTGTACTAGCAGGATGTCTGGCTTTAGCGATTTGGATTTGTAGAATTGCTCTTAAGGCGGATCGTTGGCGTTTGGAAAAAAACTCCTCCTTCATAACGACAACCTCGCCGGGTGCGTAATCATCTATTGTGTCCCATCATCTTGTCTGGTATGCCTGTCAAAGTCGCGTGCTGTCTTTTTATTAAAATTGTTTTCCAGGCTGGTGGTTAGGTCAATGTCCATCTGGTTTGCAAGGCAAATGATGACCCATACAATATCTGTCATTTCATCAGCAATGGCGTCTTTCATATCTATACCTTTTTCCGAAGGCTTTAGTGTTTGATCTCCATATTTCCTCACCATCCATCTGGCCATTTCGCCCACTTCTTCGGTTAATATTCCCAGGTTGGTCAGCTCACTGAAATAGCCTCCACCATATTGCTTGATCCACATATCCACCTTCTGTTGTGCGTCGTGTATTGTCATGGTTCTGTTTCGTTTATTTTGTTTTTTTCAAAACTTAATTTATTCTTTGTTCCTGCTGTCGAGAAGAATGGTGACAGGTCCGTCATTGACCAGGGTGACCTGCATGTCAGCACCAAAAATTCCCGACTCTATTTTGTTTGGCAAAAACAACTCCATCTGTTGCTTAAATTTTTCATACAGCGGTATGGCGTCTTCCGGTCGGGCGGCCCTGATGAAAGAGGGCCGATTACCTTTTTTAGTACTGGCAAATAATGTAAACTGACTTACGATCAGAATTTGACCTTCAATATGAGTAATGGTGAGATTCATTTTTCCCTGTTCGTCAGGAAAAATTCTCATTTGCCTGATTTTATCCACCAGCCAGTTCGTATCGGCAAGTTCATCATCGTGTTCGATTCCTAAAAAGACTAAAAGACCGGCACCTATATTACCTGTTGGTTGGGTGTTTGAAATGACACTTGCAGACATTACCCGCTGTATTACCGCTCTCATTGTCTAAAATTTTAGATTAAACTTATAAACATTACATCTAATTATCACTTGTATTAAAGCCCATATCAGTTGCTCTTCAAATTTAATTTTGAACACCTTTTGACAAAATCAGTATATTCTTTGTGGATAAAATACGCGTGGGTCGTTCCTGCCAACGAATGTTAATAAGGGTTGTCGGAATTTTAATTTTGTAAGCTCGCTTGTTCACACATTAAAAAAATTAGTATTAAACATTTTTAGTTATGAACAAATCTTTATGGATTACTAATAATGGTTCTAATTAACTAATATCCAAATAACTAACATGTTGGTAAAGTTGTGTAAAGAGGTTTATAAATAAAGTCTTTTACACATCGGTCCTTTTTCTAAAAAATTTATCAACCTATTCACACCCTTGATGATGATGGTAAAGAGAATGTAATTGTATAATCAAATCATTATTATCACAGCAAAGTGACTTGGCCATCTTAGCCTATATTTGTTCCAATGCTTTCCACTCCAACCCGTGACCATCGAAAGATCTCAACCTGGCTTTTTATAGGGGTTTTTATGGTCTTTGTTCAAATTCTTGTGGGTGGTATTACGCGACTCACGGGTTCAGGTTTGAGTATCACGCGTTGGGAGATTGTCACCGGAACCATTCCTCCACTTAATGCGGCTCAATGGGAAGAATCTTTTACCCTTTACAAACAAACCCCTCAATACAGCCAGATAAACGAGGGAATGACCCTCTCACATTTTAAGTTTATCTTCTTCTGGGAATATATCCACAGATTGTGGGCCAGAGCTATGGGTTTTGTTTTCGCTATCCCATTCTTTTATTTTTTACTCAGAAAATCTCTCAGTCGTGTTCTACTGAAACGACTCTCGATAGTGGTTTTACTTGCAAGTCTTGCGGCTATGTTTGGATGGATAATGGTTGCTTCGGGTTTAATTAACAGGCCCTGGGTGAATGCTTATAAACTCACAGTTCATCTTGGGCTCGGGGTATCATTATTTGTCTATCTTTTTTTTACCTGGCTCAGCCACAGAGGTTATGAAAAACTGCATCAGAATATTTTAGTAAAAAACACACTTACTGTAATTATTGGAATGGTAGTGGTTCAGATTATTTTTGGGGGACTTGTTTCAGGAATGAAGGCTTCCATGA
>JAYUXX010000206.1:0-4595 GCA_043752765.1 Saprospiraceae bacterium
GTAATTTGGATAGATTACAAGGGCTCGTTTTGCATAAAATTCTGCCTCTTCGAAGATTTGTTGCTTTTCCGTAGGATTCGTCATATCGCGACCTTGCTCATACAATGCTGTAGCCATAAAACAATTAGCCCGTGCACTGTTGTCCGAAACCATGGCCGCCTGGCCATTCAGACTCAGTGAATCCTTCCATGCAGGAATACGATCATAAGTTTTAAAAATATAACCAGCGACAAGGATGAATAGCACTGCATAGGCAGTATACTTTTGCCAGGCTTTCTCTGAATTAAAACCATGCGTGGCCAGTACCCATGCTGAAACCAACGAAAATGCTATCGATGGAATGAATAAAAACCGCTCATTCATAAATGTACCTACAGGAAAAAAGAAATTAGATACAATCGATATTGTGGCCACAAAAAAACCAATGCTCCATGCATAAATACTTTTCTTTTTCCACAGCTTAAAGAAAACATAAGCAAGACCAATATAAATTGCAAGCGATATCAATGTGCCAGGCTTGGCAAAATTCATTAAGGGTATATGGTAAGGATAATAATCGTGTGTGAGCGGATGTGGGAAAACAAGCAATCGCAGATATTCTCCAAGAGTGTATAATATGGTGGCTATACGTTCGCCGGAATTCATACCGATGAACGGATCATTCATCAGGTCATTAATAACAATACCACTGTCAAACAAGTAACCAATAACGTTTGTCCGAATAATTATATAAAGGATTGATGCTAACAGTGATGGGAGTAACGCCCACAAATAATCTTTGGATCGAGCATTCGTAAAAAAATACATCGTGAGTGGAATGACTGCAAGAAAAGTGATTGCATTTTCTTTTGACATCAATCCAAGGAACATGGATACCCCACTCGCCAGCAGCCACAATTTATTTTGAGAAAGAAGAAAACGTAGTACAAAATATAACGCACCTAACGCCCCGATTGCAGTCATGATCTCATCCCTTCCCTTAATATTGGCCACCACTTCCGAATGAACAGGATGGAGGATATATAAAACCACTGCTAAAAATGGTATTCCTAAAAACCAATGCTTGTTTTTATTCTGAGGGAGCAGGATGGAAAGTATTCTAAATATGAGTAAACCACATAAACCATATAATAGGATGTTGATAAAGTGTCTGAGGAATGCATTGTCACCAAACAAAGATTGTTCAATTGCAAAGGTCACTATCGATAACGGCCGGTATCGCGCACCCGCTACAAGATCCCGTTGTCCTCCAAAATAACCAGAGAAACTTTCCGTACTGACAATCTCCTTAATTCCTGAAATCCCTTTCTTGGTAAACTGGTTATTTGTGATGACAATCTGATCATCCAGAACATATCCATAAGATAGCGACATCCAGTATAACCCGAATGCAAGCGCAGGGATGATAATGGCTTCTTTCCAGTGTCGTTTCCAGAATCCGGGGGCCAGGTCAAGGGTTGCGAATAGGGATGTTTTGCTTTTGGACTTAGCGGTTTTCTTCTTCGGTACAGTTTTCGCCATGGGCGATAAAGATAAGCGGCTGACGTATTTTGACAAGTGACAATTTGCTTATCACTGAAGTATAGGTTATCTTTCTTTACAAATCACAAGATGATGCGCTGCCGCAAAGCAATTTCTATTTTGCTTTTGGCATTTTTTGGTTGTTTCTCCTCTCCATCGGATGCCCAGATTAATCTGAAAACAGGTTATAACTTTTCTATTTTATCAAACCCCGGATTAAATGATGCCATTTCCTTTTTTAACACAAGTCAGGGGTATACGACTCCCTTCCAAAGAATAAATTGGATGCATGGTATTGAAGGGGGAATACGCTTTAAATCAGGTTTACACGGTTTTGAATTGACATACCAGGGCGCTTACAAGGGCACAAAAGCCACGGGCCAGAATGGTGACATCACTTATACGGACAGATTAAAATTTGCAACTCATAGTTTGGCTGGTGGATATCAGGTTTCAGATCGATTATTCGGAATCGGAACTGACCTCCAATATCAACTTTATAAAACTAAATTGACACCTGGACAGAGTGGGGCACCCTTCAAAAATGGCCAGAACATGTTCGCGCTTAAATTTTACGTAATGCTCACTTTAAAAGGGGGAAAAGGCGTGGATATGGCCATACAGCCTTACTATGTACATCCTTTTAAAGATTATAACCTTCAGCCATTGAAAGATTACTTCAGCGTTGAACCTTTTTCACCACCCAATGAACGCTGGAACCGCTTAGGTCTGACGATTTTATTTTACAATGGGGAAAAATAATTCAATACCGTACTGTGTTTTCAATTGCCTCCTGATCTTTTCCTGATTCGGGGTAATTTTGATCTCCTATGTCATTTAAACTTACATCTACATATCAGCCTACAGGTGATCAGCCTGAAGCTATCCGCCAATTAGTCAGGGGAGTCAATAATGGTGAGCACGGTCAGGTCTTGCTTGGTGTAACCGGCTCCGGAAAAACATTTACGATCGCGAATGTGATTCAGGAAGTTCAAAGACCCACACTTGTACTAACCCACAATAAAACATTAACGGCACAGCTATATGGTGAGTTCAAAGAATTTTTTCCGGACAACGCAGTTGAATATTTCGTTTCCTACTACGATTATTATCAGCCGGAAGCGTACTTATCAGTTTCCGACACTTATATTGAAAAAGATCTGTCAATCAACGAAGAAGTAGATAAACTCCGACTAAGAGCTACCTCTTCCTTGTTGTCGGGCCGACGTGATATTATTGTGGTAGCATCAGTTTCCTGTATCTATGGTATGGGAAATCCGGAAGACTACAAAGCAGGTATTATTCGGTTTCAGGTAGGCGACATTCTTCCAAGAAATTCTTTTTTATACAGGCTCGTAGATGGTTTGTATAGCCGGACAGAAGGCCAGTTGATGAGAGGAAACTTTCGCGTGAAAGGAGATACTGTTGACATTCATCTTCCTTATGTTGACTATGGATACAGAGTAACGTTTTATGGAGATACGATAGAAGAAATTGATATCATTGATGTGCACACAGGCCAGCGGCATGAACCTTTAAAACATGCAGCTATCTTTCCGGCGAATCTATATGTTGCTCCTAAGGAAAGACTCAAAACAATTATTCGGGATATTGAAGATGAATTGTTTGCACAGGAAGAATATTTCACTCGTGAAAGAAAATATCTGGAAGGTAAACGTATTCATGAAAGAACTACGTTTGATCTTGAAATGATTCGTGAGCTTGGATATTGTAGTGGGGTAGAGAACTATAGCCGATTTTTTGACGGACGTCCTGTGGGAACGAGACCGTTCTGTTTGCTGGATTATTTTCCTGAAGATTTTTTAATGGTCGTTGATGAAAGCCATGTAACCATTCCGCAGGTTAGAGGTATGTGGGGTGGTGACAGGGCCAGAAAATTAAACCTGGTCAATTTTGGTTTTCGTTTGCCTTCCGCCATCGACAACAGGCCGTTGAATTTTACGGAGTTTGAAGGATTGGTCAATCAGGTGATTTATGTTAGCGCCACACCTTCAGATTATGAACTTGAACAAACAGGGGGCCTGTTGGTCGAGCAAATTGTCAGACCTACTGGTCTATTAGACCCTCCGATTGTGATTCGGCCCAGTCTCAATCAAATCGATGATCTACTCGAAGAAGTTGATGAACGGATCAAAGCGGGTGAGCGTGTTCTGGTAACAACGCTCACAAAACGAATGGCCGAAGAACTGAGTAAATATTTTACTAAACTGAATATCAAATGCAAATATATTCACTCTGAAGTGGAGACAATGGAACGTGTTGAAATTCTGAGAGATTTGCGCCTGGGAACTTTTGATGTACTGGTGGGCGTAAATCTTTTAAGGGAGGGACTTGATTTGCCGGAAGTTTCGTTGGTAGCAATATTGGATGCGGACAAAGAAGGATTTCTGAGAAATGATCGTTCACTTACACAAACAGCAGGGCGTGCTGCGCGAAATTCCAATGGACTTGTTATTTTTTATGCTGATAAGATTACAGAATCGATGCAAAAAACCATAGACGAAACGTTACGTCGACGATCGATTCAAATCGCCTACAATGAAAAACATGGAATAACTCCAACAACTATAACGCGTACCCGAGAAGAAATCCTTTCCCGAAAATCCATTCTTGATGTTCGTGAGGGAAGTAAAAAAGCGTATGTAGATCGTGAACCGATTGATGCAATTGCTGCTGATCCGGTGTTAGCTTATCTGTCACGTGATCAGATCGAAAGGATGGTAACAGACACAGAACGAAAAATGAAGGATGCAGCCAAGGAGCTTGACTTTATTACTGCAGCTCAATATCGTGACGAGATGCTTGCACTGAAGAAAAGATTGAAATAGACAAAAGTGGTAAGTGACAGTTGTGAGTTATTAATTGTTAAAATTCGGTGGCAGAAGAGGAAACGTACAAGAAGGTATGTGGACATCATCCCAAAAACGTGATCAATTTGCTACCAGCATTATCATTAACATCTAAAATTCTAACCTCAAACGTCCTGAAATCTCATTTTGATCATAAACTGGCTAACACGCTCCTGCAGCCCTGGAAACTTCGTCTTTGGATGT
>JAYUXX010000207.1:0-10823 GCA_043752765.1 Saprospiraceae bacterium
TATTAGAATTCGATTAGAATTTCAAAAATAACCTATTCTAAGGGTGAAGAAATATACTTGGCAGCTTTGATTTGATATTTTTGCAGTCCAGTATGGAAATTTCCTTGATTAAATTCGACAATCATGAAGCATATCATTCTTTCGTATCTATCTGTCATTGCCTTTTTAAGTGTATTCACGCCTTCATTCGCGCAGACACCTTCTGATGCTATTATGATGGGCAATGGTCAGGTTTGTCTGGCAGTTATTTATTCGCATGATTCATGGGATGAATATTGGGAGGGTACCCTCCTGCGAACTAATGGAAATATTGGGACTTTAACTCGTCAGACGATCATGCCAATGGTAGCAGTAGGTTTAGGGGAGAGATTGAATATAATAGCAGCAGTTCCATGGGTGAAAACAGAAGCAAGTGCAGGTTACTTAAAAGGTGCAAGTGGCCTACAGGATTGGGGAATTTGGTTAAAAGGCAAAGCGCTTGATCTTAGTGCGGGTCCTGGAAATCTAACTTTTCATGCCACGGGAGGTCTGATGGGTCCTTCCTCAAATTACCTTGCAGACTATGCTCCTTTTAGTCTTGGGTTAGGCTGTATTGATTTATCAGCCAAAGGTATCTTTCAATATAAAATGGAGATAGGTCCTTATTTACGTGCCCAGGCAGGCTACCATTGGCGAGGAAATTCCACTGTGGAAAGAGATTATTATTATACCACTACTGGTGTTTACGCAGATGGAGTGGATATGCCAAATGCCATAACCTATGGAGTTAACCTGGGAAGCTGGTTGTTCAATGATGCCCTCAAAGTTGAAGTTGCCTTTGATGGATTGACTACACAGGGTGGTTTCGATATTCGACGCCAGGATGGTGGATTTCCATCAAACAAAATGATATTTACCAGGGTAGGTGGGTCACTTCAGTATTATCCGGGTGATTCAGGATTTGGATTTTTAGCTTCTGCCGGCCAGGTATTAACAGGTCGCAATGTTGGAAAATCCATGGTCTTCTCAGGCGGTATTACCTATCAGTTTGGTTTATGGAATAAAGGTGAACAGAAAGTCATCAATAACTAAAAACCCTCCTTATTTTTTTAATACGTAAACGACATCATGAAACATATCAAAATTATATTCTTCTTATTTGCATGTGCCCTGACAGCAGTAACCTTTCAATCTTGCGGTGACGATGAACTAGCGAACTACCTTGCATATGACCCATATGAATTTGCCTCATTAGATGAAGATGGAGGGACCTGGAATCCTAATCTGTTAAGCAGTTCGTCACAGATTGGAATAGTCGCCCCACAGGATGTTACCTCTGTCGCATATCAGTCAGAATTGGCTGCTTTGAAAACTGCTTCCGCTCAGCTCTCAAGTGATCAGGAAAAAGTTGTGACATTTTGGGGCGGTGACGGCCTTGTACGCTGGAATGAGATAGCACGCGAACTGGCTGCAAAATATAACCTTGCACCAGCCCCGGATTCTGCAGGCAATTATCCCGCTCCCAATTCCGCTGACCCCGGTAAATATCCATTATTTCCCTTTGCTCATCCGCCATATGCATCCCGAATGTTCGCATATTGGGCAGCGGCCCAGTACGATGCTATGATTACTACATGGCATCATAAATACGCTTACAATCGTCCAACGCCTTATACTACCGATGCAACCATCGTAACCCATTTGCCAAAAAACAATTTACCATCCTATCCCTCTGAAGGTGCTGTAATTGCAGCCGTTTCCAAAGACATTCTAACGGCCATGTTTCCACTTGAAAAAGATTTTCTTGCAGCAAAAGCATTGGAACATCAAAACAGCCTGATGTGGGCTGGATTGAATGTACAAAGCGATATCACGGCTGGTGACTCGTTGGGAAGAGCTGTTGGAAAAGTCTTCAGAATGCGCGCCGCAAATGATGGAATGAAGAATGCGCAGACACCTAAACCAAGATCGGATTCTATCAGAGATGCAGCACAGGCAAGGTGGGGCTGGCATTGGACTAACCTTGAAAGCCCTCCAAGACCTGTAGGCATCACACCATGGTTTGGGAAAGTGCAATTGTGGTTCGTTCCAAATGTAGAGGCGGTTCGCCTTGGCCCTCCACCTGCTCCAGGTTCAGCAGAATTCGAAGAAAGTGTAAAGGAATTGCAGGACATAGCAGACAATCTTACTAATGATCAGCGCAGGATTGCCAATTTCTGGTCAGACGGCCTCGGTTCATACACACCCCCAGGCCATTGGAATCGTTTTGCAGCTGATATGATCATTAAGAACCGGCTCAATCCGCTTCGTGCCGCTCGCGTACTTGCATATATGAATATGGCAGTTGCCGATGGAGGTATTGCTTGTTGGGATGTTAAATATTATTACCATTACCCACGCCCGATCCAGGCTATTTCCGGATTTAAAACCATCTTAGGAACGCCTAACTTCCCGGCCTATACATCAGGACATTCCACTTTCTCTACCGCAGCGTCAGTTGTATTGTCACACTTTTTTCCGAACGAACAGGCTTACTTCGAAAGACAAGCTGATGAAGCAGGATTATCAAGAGCTTACGGCGGAATACATTATGACTTTGATATAGAGGCAGGAAAACTTCAAGGCAAAAATGTAGCTAACTATGCAGTTGATGTGGCTCGCGTTGATGGGGGAGAATAAGTAGATGCAATAGTAGCGTAAAGATTTTTCTCACGGGAATAGAATTGGTCAATTCTATTCCCGTTTTAAATTCGAGGCATCACTTCACCATCTTTCGTTCTCTATGATCAATGAATTGATATTTTTATAAATTCACTTCAAACGTCTATTTTCTATTTAAAAGAAAGATGATGAATTACTTAATAGGGTTTTTGTTTTCGGCTTCCATTTTTTGTTTAAATGAACCCTTCTCTATTGATACTTTTTCATGGCTGGCCGGCACATGGAAAATGAAGGAATCAAATGGAGAGGTGAGGCTTAGAGTCTGGAATTAAAAAGATGCCAACACCTTATCCGGCAAAGGTTTGAAAATTGAAGGAAAGGATACTAGTCTGCTTGAATCAATTGAACTTACTTATAAAGACGGTGAGTTCTGGTACATACCTACTATTCCTGATCAGAATAATCAACGTCAAATTCCATTTAAGTTAGTTGGTGCAAAAGGCTATTATTTTGTTTTTGAAAATCCTGAACATGATTTCCCACAAAGAATAATTTATCATCTGAAGTCTGCGAATGCTGCGACAAAATATGTACCAACCCAAGGAGATTTATTATTCGTCAGAGTTGAAAATCTTGAAGGAATAAAAGGTATTGATTATAATTTTGTTCGTGAATAATTAAATTAAACACTACATTTCTTAAAGTTCTACACTAAGCCTATCAAGCTTATTTTCTAAAAAAGTTAATGTAACTTTTAACAAATTATTTTCAGTTTCTTCCTCATAGATCATCTGAATTTTATCACGAGCCAGAAAGAATTTATCGGCCTTATTTCGAAAACTATCCGCACTTAATCTTTCGAACAGTTCAATGAGTTTTTTTTCTCCCATTTCTTTCGATGACGCAAGGCGTACAATGTTGATCTGCAATCTGGATAGCCATAGAGGGTGAATATTGCTGCAGCATCTTCATAAAGGCAGCCAGTGTTTCGTATCTGCTATCTTTTTCCAGATTCTCTTGCATGACAGACTACCACTCAATCTTCACAGGCAATTTTCCTGTCTCAAGGATCTGTAAAACTTCATCATTTAACCTGAATAGTTTTACGTTCGCATCATTAGTAGCAGAGAAGAAAAACATATCGGATTTTGGAAACCATCTGAAGTCCGCTTTGAAAATTCCATTACCCCCATTGTGTTGAACCACTTCTCCTTCACGATCCACTACGACACCATATCCATAAAAGGAACCACCGCCTTCATCAACATGTGGCATAGTCTGCAGCTTTAATGTTTCTGGTTTCAGAATCTTGTTATCACGAAGGGCATGATAACATTGGATCATATCTTTTGCAGACATCAGCAGACCTCCATTAGCCTTCAAGTGCCAGTGAGGTTCAGAACCATTTCATGTTTTGTCTTTTGAAGTTCCCCAATCAAGACCTTCTGAATTAAAGCCATGCACGAGATTCTTATAGTCCGTAGCATGATTCGAATAGCCGGCTGTTAACATGCCAGCCTTACTGAATATATATTTTTGAAGTAAGTCACTATAATTTGCTCCATTCACACTTTCTACGATCATCCCTAATAGCGTATAACCCACATTCGAGTACTCATAATTTTCACCAAGTATAAAAGATAGAGGTTTGGACCAGGCTAGCTTTTGGAATTCTGACCTAGATATTGGTGCATAATCATCACCCATTGCACCGGGCAGACCCGATGTATGGGTAAGTAAATGATGTATTGTGATGGCTTGTTTCGATTCAGGAATATTTTTAAAATAGAGTGTAATAGGATCACTCAATTCCAATTTGCCTTGTTCCATTAGGAGTAATATAGCCGTCGCGGTAAAAGATTTGGTGATAGTTCCGATTGTATAAAGTGATTGGTCCGCATACGGGAACTGACGGGACCGGTCAGCATATCCAAATCCCTGACTGAACATAACATCACCTTTTGAGGCAATTATAAACATCCCGGGAAGATCTTTTTGATCTTTAAGATATTGGTCCACTAGTTTCAATCTTTCTTCGGAAATGGTTAATTGCTGAGCCGCAATTGAGATGAAGGGAAGTGCAGCCAGCAGGCAGATGAATAGCGCTTTCGTGATATACGATTTGTTTCGTACAAAATTACCTGTTCGGTGGAACATTAATTTTTAATTACGGTTAATTTAGGCTAATGGAGATTTGGGATTTGCGGTTGCTTTTTTATTCACTCCCTATGGTTTGGGTTTCTATATTTGTAAATCGAAAGCATGGACATCCTTCTCAAATTTGCCTCCATCATTAAAGCTTGTAAAGGATCCTTAACCATTCCTCTGCTTCAACCCAATAGATGAAATCAATTCAATCCAAGATCACGGCGGCCAGTTTATTAGTAACAATTGGTATTGTCTTCGGCGACATTGGGACATCCCCACTATATGTAATGTCTGCTATCCTCGGAAAAAGTACTATTACTGAGGAATTAGTTCTTGGTGGATTATCCGCCATTTTCTGGACGCTCACACTTCAGGCCACTTTCAAATATATCATTTTGACTCTTCGGGCTGATAATCACGGGGAAGGCGGGGTTTTATCCCTTTACTCTTTAATTAAAAGGACCGCACCTCGCTGGACCATATATGTGGCCATGGTAGGCTGTGCAGCCCTATTGGCGGACGGAATTATCACCCCGGCTATTTCTTTAACAGCTTCAGTAGAAGGTCTTCGGGTAATGCAGGATAATGTTCCGGTTATACCAATTGTTATTGTTATTCTGGTTGCGCTCTTTACTTTTCAACAGTTTGGAACCGAAAAAATTGGAAAGTTCTTTGGCCCTATAATGTTGGTTTGGTTTTCCATGCTTGCCTTTTGGGGGATTATGTGGATAAGCACAGACACGTCAATTTTAAAAGCTTTCAACCCTTATTTTGCTTACCATATTCTCACCACCCACCCCAGCACCTGGGTGATTGTTGGGGCGGTGTTTCTTTGCGTTACCGGAGCCGAGGCACTTTACTCTGACCTTGGTCATGTGGGGAGACAGAATATTCGAATTGCATGGATTTTTGTCAAAACTGCTTTAGTTATAAATTATTTTGGACAAGGAGCATGGGTACTCTCTGCTCTTGAAGGTCAAACCCTCTCCGGCATAAATCCATTTTTCGGAATGATGCCCCGCTGGTTCGTAGGGACCGCTGTCGTAATTGCAGTGCTTGCATCAATAGTAGGTAGCCAATCACTCATAAGTGGTTCTTTTTCCCTGATTAGCGAAGCAGTAAAACTTGATACCTGGTTCAGGGTACAAATCAGGCATCCAAGTAAACACCGTCAGCAGATTTTTATACCCATGATCAACCACATTTTATTTGTCGGATGTGTGTTTATCGTGCTCTACTTCCAAACCAGCAGTAATATGGAGTCTGTTTATGGTGTGGCCATTACGATTACAATGTTGACAACTTCGATTCTACTGATATTTTATTTGCATCGCAAACTTCATTGGAACATAATCTGGGTAGGATTATTAACTGGTGTTTTTATCACCATCGAAAGTTTCTTCTTTGCAGGGAATGTACATAAGCTTTCGAATGGCGCGGGCTTTACCATCTTACTTATGATGCTGTTTGTCTTGGTCATGATAATCCACTATCAAGCAAAACATGTCTTGTTGAGAAAAAGGAAATTTGTGGATGTACACCAATTTGAGAATATTATCACAGATGTAAGTAATGATGAGGATATTCCAAAATATGCAACCAACATCGTTTATCTGACCAGCTCCTATTCTGTACACAGGATGGAAAAACAAATTTTGAAATCCATTTATGAGAAGCATCCAAAACGTGCAGATACGTACTGGTTACTCCATTTTAATGAAACGGAGGTTCCTTATCAACAGGAGTTTGATTTTCATGAAATTGTAAAAGAAAAGATCTATCGGATTGATTTTAATCTGGGATACCGCGTCAAACCTAACGTCCGGGAAATGTTTACACATGCAGTTGCTGATCTTAATCAAAAAGGTGTCATCAAGCTTGTGAATCACTATGAAAGTCTTCGTAAGCATAATGTATTACCGGATTTTCTATTTATCGTGATGCGAAACACATTTAATCTGGATTCAGATAGCCCGATCGTGGAAATATTTTTGTTGAACGCATACAGATTACTGCAGAAGATTGAAGAACCACCAGAACAGTATCTGGGTATCGACCGAAATTCTTTACTTGTGGAGTACATAGCTTTGAGGTAGTTGCCACATAATGCGTAGAGCACTGTAAGAAAGTTATTCTTTCATATACAGTGAAACACGGGTTTCCACAGCACCTAAGGATTTCAGGTAGGCTTTTACTTCAATTGACTCCTCTTTGCATTGCATAGCATGATGAAACGATGTGTAGCCATGGGGTCCTACAGCATGGAGTGTTTTCGGGAATGTATCCAACATCGGTTTGACGATATTCATTTGTCCAAACAAACAGGCTGTAAAAATATCAGTTTGAGCACCTTGATCTACAAGATATTTTACTAGTTCCTTATAGCCTACATGACTTGCTGCACCAAGTGCAGTTTCGAAATCACCATAACCCCAATCGTGGGCTGCATTCAGTAACGTTGGATTTTCTTCAAGCATCATTTTCACTTTGTCCATGTCTCTATGTGAGGTTCCAACAAATTCCTGAACCAGTGTTTTGTCCAATTGAGGTTTTGGATCAAGTTGCAAATTTGTCAGGAGAAGAGGAGCGGAGAAAGCACTTACGCCCAGTCCTTTACTAAGATGATTGCGCTTCATCGTATGCTTCATTTTGTTTCACCTAATTTATTTTTTTCCTATTCGGAAAATTTGAAACAAATGCAAATCAATACAATTAATCGACTAAGCCTTTATTATGGACTTTAAAGAATGTTGTAATGTTATTTGAAAAGAAATTGGCAATGTCCTGCAGAACTATTTATGCAGCATTATTCCATTGGAGTATGGCCTTGACAGGCTCTAAAGAGGTAATCGTGATGCTGTGTGATTCACCTAAAGGCATCGTAAGATAATCTCCTTGACCCATTCGAACGACCCGCAGGTTTCCCATTACATCGGTAATATGGCATTCACAAGATCCTTCGAGGACAATAAAACTTTCTATAAGATCAGTATGTACCTCTTCTTCGATGTATCCTTTTACCCATACAACATATAATTCACGCTTTTCCGTTTTTTCAAGTGGATGAAGATATGTGTTAGAAAAATCCGCTGGAGGGTGGATATCCTGGACTGCTTCCTGCCAGTCAAGCCAGTTTGTATCTTCTGAAAGCGACGGGAGATTGTTCAGATTAATCGATTGTCGGCTTGCAGTTGCCATTTGCAATAACTTAAATTTATTCAGCACTTTATTGCGAAGGTAGGACGGGGGTGGAACCGAATGAAGTTTAGCAAATTGAATGAGTGTGTCTTCAGACTCATGAATCAAAAAATCAGAGTTCTCCTGTAACCATTCTATCACGTCTTTCCTTAATATGTCAGAAGAATTTTTCAATATCCAAAAATAATATTTATTAAAAGTATGTCCGCAATTCTTTTAAGGCCAGGCGGGTACGCGATTTGACAGTTCCAAGAGGGATACCAAAATTATCAGCAATTTCACGCTGCGTATAACCGTCAAAATACATCCACTCTATAACATCACGACAACCGGGAGTTAATTTACCTACCAACTGCTTTACGCCCAGTGTTTCAATTGAGGGCTGTGATACAATGAGTTGCTTTTCAGGACTTACGAGATTTACTACTTCCTGGTTTTTAACTTTTTGATTAAAGTATCTGGATCGTTTAAAGTCAATAGCTGTATTGCGCGCTATATTAATCAACCACGTAGCCACCCTTCCTTTTTCCGGATTATATCGGTTGACATTCTGCCAGATTTTTACGAAACAGTCCTGCAAAAGATTTTCTGCCTCCTTTTGATCATCTACGATACGAAGGATAATACCATATAGTAAAGCAGAATAAGCATCGTAAAGTGAGGCAAATCCAGTCTCATCTCCTGCCTGGAGTGATTCGATCAATTCAACATGCGGATCAGAGATACCTGTCACTAAAGGGAGATTTTATGCTTGACTCATTGGAGTATACTCAATGATAGAATCTAGAATAGAATTACACCCTTATATGTTCAAAATTCCAGGCTTTTATCCTTTGCCACATACCCTTCAGGGCATCGTGAATCTTATTAAAAAACGTTGAGATTTAACGAGAATTAAGTGAATCAGGGAGTATTGACTCACCTTTAACTTCTACAAGGACCTCATTCGCATACCTCGCTTCATACGTCAGTGAACCATCAGCTGCCCATTTTCGCACATACCCATCCTTAAGACCCTTATTAAATGTGAGTACCATTTCGGGAGCTCCGGTATCATAAAACACGGTGTCTCCACCATGTATCTTACCATCCTTATAGTATTGAACTTCTTTCACCGACCCATTCTTGTGATAAATGGTTGTCTTCCCAACCTGAATATCATTTTCAAATATCCGTTCAGCTTTCAGGCGGCCATTCGGGTAGAAATCCTTCATTAAGCCTTCCTTTTTACCATTGATCTTGAAATAGCGGCGTGAAATTTCACCTGTTCCATAATTCTGTACTACTTCAACAGGCTTTGCTTCTTGTTTACAGGAAACGTTGAACAGGATCACGATAAACAAAATCGTAATCAACCATGATCCTTTCAAAGAATTAACAAATGACATAGGATTGAATTTATACTATTCGCTAAAAATAAAAAGAGACTGCTCAGATATGGCAGCCTCTTTTTCTAAATCCTAAATACCAATCTTATTTTTTCCAGGGCAAAGAATTCACTTTGCGACCAATGACTGTTCCAAAACGAACACCTTCTTCACAATCCATCTTCCAATGCACACCAAGCAATACGCGTGACCATGAATTTTCAACTGCCATTTCATACAAGCTACCGAATGTGCGAGGAACGCCTTCGAATTCTGTACGGTTAAAGTGACAGTTGTCTGTCATGCCGTATGCATAACCAAATACACTTGCAAGGGCTTCAGCACCTGCACCACCCATAGTGGAGTGACCTGATGGGTAAGCTGGGAATCCAGGTGTAAGACCAACATCTCCTGTAATTGGGTTGTCAAGGTTAGGTTTATAATCAGGATCTATAAATTTTTTAATATAAGTAACCGGTCTCTCTACATTATAAACATACTTGGAATACCATGCTCCTACAGCTGCATCATTTAATGCCATCCCTGTCTTTGCATATGCTTCGAGGGCAACATCAAGCTTCGCATTTTCCTTTTCAATGATTTGATTGCCAATTGCCATCCAGCGAGGACCGGGGCTAAAAGTAAGCTCGGTAAGGTCATCACTCCAGAATTCTCCGACCCATTCTACATTATAGTCAGTAGCTGCATTTTTTGTGTATGTCTGAAGCGCCTGTGAGTAATATTCTGATTGTACATTTTCACTGTAATCCATGAAGTATGCTGATGGTGGGAGAGCCAACTTCTCAGAATCCTTTAATACAAAAGTCCTTGCTTTCCCAAAATAAGGACCCATTGGCTCCAGTGGTCCTGGAAGAGTTGGTACCCAATCACCAGGGCCATCATAATTTTCCGCACACGAATAAAGTTCACCTGTGCCAACACAGATAAAAGGATTAAGGTAGGCTTGATGTGCATATCGATCTGTTGTCGACCACTCCCATACAGAAAGTCCTACAGCAGCACCATAGGCTTTTGAACGGTCGTAAACATCAGGGGTAGTTTCATCTGCATATTTTACATTCAAGCTATTGATCAACACGTTCCATTGGTTTCTAACATCGGCAGGAGGATTCCTGTCGTCGAAGAAGTGATGCATCATAGTGGTATAGACTGCGTGAACAACTGTGGGCCAATGATATTCAGCACTTTGATCAGCATCGGGAATATTGAGTCCGGCAAATCGTGTCTCGAGTGAATTGTACTCAGGCATCCCGGTAATACAAGCCTCATAGGCAGCAAGGCCCATCAGACCTAAAGCTCTTGGCGCAGGTCCAGGGCGGTATCCCCATGCATAGCGTTCTATTTCAAGAAATAGTTTATTCCATTCCAGGGCTGGTTCCGCGCTATAGTCGGCAACAAGCTTCTGGCTGGTAATTGTATCTTCTTCTTTGCAACTGAAAGTTACAACGG
>JAYUXX010000208.1:0-4563 GCA_043752765.1 Saprospiraceae bacterium
CACATGCCTGTATTCGTGTACTGCCAATAAATCAGACCATGGCAATGAACCTAATGAAAAAGGATCTTCGTTCGGCTGTAAATAAAATTCAGATACATAGGGCGCCAGCCCAACATATCCATTCGAAATATTTGTGTAAGGTTGCAATAAAACTGAAACAGGTTCAAAACGACCGTTTGGATTGATCGGATCCAGCGCACCTACTTTCAACATTAATGAAGCAACACGCCGCGCAGTTTCTTCCTGGCCTTCCGGAAAAATGATGCGCACACTATCATCACGAAGTTGTTTCCATTTGACAGAAGGCGGGAGAAGTCCAAGACGTTGTGTGAAAGCTTCCGTCCCTACTGAAAGTATCCCGACGATCAGAAAGCATTGGATCCATTTATACATTCAATGCAACGTTATGTTCGTGAATGGTAGCAGCAATGTCAATCAATAATGAAGGATCAGATTCGAAGGCATTGCCGATGACAATAAGGTCTGCACCTGCTGCTAAATTTTCGCGCACTTTTTCGGCTGACTTGATTCCACCACCTACAATAATGGGAATAGACACCGTGTCTCTCACCGCAGCAATCATGCTGGCAGGAACAGGGTTAACTGCACCACTCCCTGCATCCATAAAAATGAGTTTTAGGCCCAGCATTTCTGCTGCCAGGGCAGTACATACGGCAATGTCTGATTTGTGTGCAGGAATGGGAGTAGTGTTACTCATGTACAGGACAGTAGTTCCTACTCCACCATCGACAAGCATATACCCTGTCGGAAGGACTTCAAGTTGACTGAGTTTTAGATAAGGAGCTGCTATAACATGTTGGCCGATCAGCAAGTCCGGATTTCTTCCTGACACGAGCGAAAGAAAAAGAATGGCATCAGCATGGAAGCTTAATTGATACGAACTTCCCGGAAATAGAATGAGAGGAACCTTGCATCTCTTTCGGATCATTTTCAGGCATTGATCAAGTTGGCTATTGACAATGAGTGAGCCGCCGATGAAGAAATAATCAACCTTACAATGAACGGAGATATCAATTAATTGCTCCAGACTACCCATCCGCATTTTATCCGGATCCACTAGGACGGCTAGTTTCTTTTTGCCAAGTTGCCTCGCTTTAACGAGATCATCATAGATATGGTGCCGTCTGGTTTCCATGTGCCAAAGATAAAATTTCAGTCGATTGAACAGTTCCGGAGCGGAAATAGATGAAATTTCGCGTTCAAATTTGGAAATTTTCTGGTCAGGTGAAATGTTTTAACATCCTGATCTCCTCTTTGGTCAGATGTCTGAAGAATCCGCGGGGAAGATTTTTTTTAGTTAATCCCGCATAATATACCCTGTCAAGTTTTATGATCTCATAGCCCAGATGCTCAAATATTCGGCGTACGATCCGATTTTTCCCGGAGTGCATTTCGATCTGTACTTCCCGTTTTGGCAGGTCCTCCACGTAGTGCAGACTATCTGCCTTCACATCACCGTCTTCAAGTTTGATACCATTTCGAATGGATTCCATGTCTTTCAACGCAAGGTTTTTATCCAGGGTGACCTGGTAGACCTTCGGTACTTTATGGCTGGGATGTGACAATTTTTTGGTGAGTTCGCCATCATTGGTAAGCAGGATCAACCCGGAAGTATTGCGATCCAGTCGACCTATCGGATACACACGTTCGGTTACCTTTTTGGCCAGGATATCAATCACTGTTTTTCTTCCACGTTCATCGTTAGAGGTGCAGAGCACATTCCGCGGTTTATTCATCAGATAATAAACCAGTTTATCTACATACTTGATTGGCTTCCCTTTAAAATGAATTACATCGCTTTCCTGAACTTTGTATCCCATTTCCTGGACTACAGTACCATTTACGGTGACATGGCCCTGCATGATAAGTGTATCTGCACCTCTTCGGCTGGCGATCCCACAATGGGCAAGGTATTTATTAAGGCGCATTTCTTCCATGAAAATTTGTCACTTTTTTCATTGCCAAAAAAGTAACCAAAAAGTCTAGTGACCCGAAAAACTCGCTTTATGAGAGAAGCTTTTGTTTAACGTGCAAGTTATCCATATTGATTCGTTCATTGAGAGCACCTCTTTTTGTCGTATGGCCAAAAAGAGGCCTTTCTGTTCACTCAAACAGTTTCGGGTCACAGAACTTACTCCTCGAAATGAAATCTTTAGTGAGATTTCTCTTTGAACCTATTACCCCTCTTCCTCCTTTGCAGTTGAACTTGGTCTTCATCCGAAAATTAATCTTTGGATTTTGAGGTTTGATTTCTAATCCACGTTGTCCCGGTGTCCCTGTTCCCACTTTCTAAAAAGGAATCGGTTCATCATCCCCATTAATTCGGGATGGCCGCGTGATAATTGCATTATAATTATCCACCGGGTTTTTACCGGAGATATCATTAAAGAAGTCATCACCCGGATCAGTGAATTTCGCAAACTGGCTGATAAATTTCAGATTGACAGTACCGAGCGCTCCATTTCTGTGTTTTGAAATAATAATCTCAGCCTGATCTTTTGAAATAGTAGGATCTGATTCCATTTCATAATAATCAGGTCGATAGATAAATGTTACGATGTCTGCATCCTGCTCGATCGCACCTGAGTCCCTGAGATCAGAAAGTTGTGGACGCTTGTTGCCTCCTCTGGTCTCCACAGCACGACTCAACTGTGAAAGTGCAATCACTGGAACATCCAATTCTTTCGCCATCGTTTTGAGTGCTCTGGAAATCGAACTGATCTCCTGCTCTCTTGTACCACCTCTTTTTTGATCTGGATTGGCAGTCATTAATTGCAGATAATCCACGATCACTAATTGGATATCGTGATGCATTTTGAGACGACGACATTTTGCACGTAGTTCAAAGATGTTGATGGCAGGTGTGTCGTCAATATAAATCGGCACTTCACTGAAGCGTTCTACAGCGCTGTTGAGTTGTTGCCATTCGTAATCTTCAAGCTGTGCATTTCTTAATTTGGAGCCGGGGATTTCCGCGACCATTGACATGAGACGATGTGTAAGCTGAAGAGCTGACATCTCCAGTGAGAAGAAGGCAACAGGCTTATTGTAATCGAGAGCAGCATTTCTAGCAAGAGATAATGTAAATGCTGTTTTACCCATACCCGGGCGAGCCGCTACAATGATCAGGTCAGAGCGCTGCCATCCATTCGTGATGCGGTCCAATTCAGCAAATCCCGCAGGGACCCCGTTTATACCTTCGGCCTTTTTTGATAAGGCTTCAAGTTCTTTTTGTGCTTTAATGGCCAGATCACCCAATTTGGTGTACCGGCGGTTGAGGTTTCGTTGAGTGATATCAAACAGGTTACTCTCTGCTTCGTCGAGCATCTGGAAGACATCCTTGGTATCCTCAAATGCATCACTTATCGTGGTCGTGCTTACCCGAATGAGTTCACGTTGGATATGCTTTTGGGCTATAATCCTGGAATGGAATTCAATATTTGCTGCACTAGCCACTTTGTTGGTAAGTTCGGCCAGAAATCCTACCCCCCCGATCATCTCGAGATTCCCTGCCTTTTTAAGTGCTTCGTGTACCGTAAGGATATCTACTGGCTGTGATCTTTCGAACAGACGGATCATGGCCTCATAAATGACCGAATGGGGCTTTTTGTAAAAACTATCCGGTGTCAGAATGTCCAGGACGGTGGCCATGGCATCCTTGTCGAGCATGAGTGCTCCCAGAACAACCTCCTCAATCTGAACGGCTTGTGGCTGCAGTTTGCCATAGACGAGGTTCGTCAGGTCGTTATCTGTACGAATGGATTTTAGTCGGGTCCCTGAGTTTTGAGGGGAGTATTGATTAGGTTCAGCCATGAAAATCTTAAATATTCCTTCTTTACTTTTTCAAAAGGAGCTCAAAGCTAATTCGTCGTATATGCTTTACAAAATCGTTACACCTTAATCCCCCTATCAGATGTTGAAAACCTTTGGTTTTTCTGTGGAAAAGAATGTGTAAAAATAGACAACAGGGTTGCCCTTTCTCCAAGATACACATTATAACCTTTTTAAATTTGAATTAGTGCCTGCTCAGGGCATTGATTTAAGGGGATTTATGGACTCTGTTAAAGTTGGTACTTAAGTTTTCTTACGCAACACGCTTGAAAGGCATGAGAGTTGTAAAAATATTTCCTTGAATGGCATGTGAAAAAAAAGATTTAATAATCATTCTTGAAACTGATCCTGTTCAGGAGAATAGAAATGGTGTTTTAAAACTTCATTTCGCATACGCCGCTAGAATGGCGTGAATCTCCTGGGCAGCTTTTCCCCAGGAAAATAGTTTCACTCTCTCATGACCCAGCACAATGTATTTTTTTCGCAACCCTTCATCTTCGGAAATAGCCTTAAGGTGATGAACCAGTTCATCATCATTTCCGGGATCAAAAAATAATGCCGCATCTCCTGCAATTTCGGGTAGCGAAGCAGCATGACTGCAAATCACCGGAGTACCGCTCGCCATAGCCTCCACCATCGGCAACCCAAATCCTTCATAGCGCGAAGGATAGACCAGTGCCTGTGCAGATGCAATAAGCTTTCGGGCCGCAT
>JAYUXX010000209.1:0-23615 GCA_043752765.1 Saprospiraceae bacterium
TCCTTGCATCGTTGCTAAAGTCAGGATAAAAAAATAAGCTTGTACAGGAAGGAATTGTTAAAGCTTTCAATCTTGTGTTGAGACACCCATTACCGAATGGACGTAGATGCTATCGAAGTCACTTCCGTTGTTGACCATTGAATTTTTGATTCTCATACATGGTTTTGAAGATGAGCTATTGTCCCACATCTATCCCATTCTCTTTTAATTCCTGGAGTGTGACTGTGGGAGGAATTTCACCATCTCCTAACTTTTTAATCACTAGGTGGGCAATGGTCTCTGCATCTTCTTTAGTATTGAATCCAGCGGTGTCATCCTTGGCGGGAATTGTATTTTGTTCGATGTATAATTGACCATCGACAAAAATGTTATAACCAAATTTGTTATTTGACACATTGGTCACAAAATATGTCAGGGATGACTCTGACATTTGTTTAGCATGCAGCAACTTTTGTTCGTTGAGCTGTTGTAGTTCCGTTTCGGTTAAAGAAGAATACGTCTTCGAATTATATCCCTCACGTTTTAAATTATCATGCTGTGCACAAGCAGTATGAATAAATACTATCATGCAGCATGTGATCAGATGAAAAAATTGCATACTATTCTGGCTTTCAAAATATGTATTATGAAAAAAATTAAACTCAATTTAGATTTTTAAACCCTTAATCCGCCTTAAACGAAATCCCATCCAGGCTTGTCCAACCTGCTGTTCCGATACTGATCACCACATTACCATTCGTCATAATATCCACTCTTGCCAAGGCAGCATTGGACATGGTTGTGAATAGAAGTATACCACTTGCTGTAGGTCTATAACCTGCAGGAAGTGTAAACACAACAAGACCGGATGGATTATTTACATTGTTGACCATGCCACGAAGATGTACACGTCCCATTTTATCCTTGTAATATCCGGCATTAGAAAAACCAAAGCCATAATTGGTAAAACTGTTTAACAACGTTGGCGCAATAAAGCTTTCTACAATCACACTACCAGTAATTGATAAATTACCATCACCTTTTATCCTGGCAAGTTCATTACTTGCGCCTGAAGATGTGGCAGCGTAAAAGATATGATCATTCAACGTATTTGCAGTCTGATATCGTAATGCTCCATCACCGTTTATTCCAAAACCATGATACTGATGATCATTGTTCGCTACTTCATATAATATAAGTTTTCGATTTGCTACAGATGTTGCCAGTTGAAGCTGCGCATGTGGAGTGGATGTTCCAATACCAACGTTTCCTGCTCCAGTGACGCGTACTCTTTCTGTTCCATTGGTGGTCATGAGGACACAGCCTAATGTACCCTTACCCGCTAATCCAATATTTTGATCTGCCCATGATCCTGCTGCATAGACCGTATTTCTTCCTAAGCCTACACCTTGTGTGCCATCGGCATCGCGTACTTCTACACCATTGCTGGCATCGGATAATGTACCTGTAACATACAATGGACGTCCTGTTGCATGCGTGCCGGTACGTGCTGCTCCATTTACAATGTCCAGTCTGTTTAATGGATTTCCGGGTAGGCCAATGCCGATATTACCATTCGGAAGCAATCTGAATTGGTCTACATTATTATTTGCATACAGACTGAATGCATGATTACTAATCGTACCAATCTCTCCTCCAGTTCCTACCCATGTTGCGATTTGTACACCTCCATCTGTGTGAGAGATACCATATTGATTACTAGCTGTTTTTACCTCCAACTTATGTCCCGGGTTATTAGTCCCTATGCCTACTGAATCTGTCAAACCCATGTATAGTTTATCAGGCCCATTTCGAAAAACTTCAGAATCCAGGTTGTCACTAAGTTCTAACCACGCAGATGTACCCCTGAACCAAAATGAATTGGACGTGATATCAAAAACAAGTAGACCTGTTTGCGGAGTAGCAATTGCAATTCGTTGCGCTGAGGTCATTCGTGGAATGAGAACTCCTTTCGAGGTGCTGCTCACTTCAAGTGCAGCACTTGCATGAGGTGCAAGGGTTCCAATACCCATGTTTCCTGAGCCTGTAATTGTGGCTCGATAATTATTATTCGTCGTAAAAATTAAACTGCCTGCACCCTTAGTTTCCAATATAAGCTCTTGATTAATATTATTTCCCGCAGTGTAAATGGAATTATATCCAAACCCCAAACCTTGTGTGGCATCATCTCTGCGAAATTCAACACCATTAGAGTTGGAGTTATTAACTCCTGATAAATACAATGGTCTTCCTGAAGGGTGGCTATTAGTTCTGGTTCCGGATCCTAAAATGTCAAGTTTGTTTTTCGGTTCATTCAAGCCGATACCAATTAATTTTTCGCTTTCACTATAAACATTAGGGCCTTTTTTAGACCACATACCGTCGCTGAATGAATATGTGGGGTACGGCATCTCTGGCATTTTGTATACATTACCAATGGGAGCAGGATCAAATGCGTATAGATCCTGTAAGTCTGCTCCATTATAACCTGTGCATACATATCCTTTATTGTTTATTGTAAAAGCCGTAGCATAGGCTCGTCCAACAGGGCAACTTGATTGTTGTCCCCAAGCATTAGTTGCAGGGTCATATTCCCATAAGTCTGTGAAATAGTTTGCCGTATAAGGTTTGCCAAGACCAACGTAACCTTTTCCATTTATCCCAAATGCAATGGCCCCTAATCTTTCCTCACCCGGAAAAATGGCACTTGAAGTCCAAGCACTACCGTCAAATTTATAGACAGCATTATCAAGATAGTTTCCCCAAAAAGAATCATAATGAAATCCAACACCTGCAAATGAGAAACCGCCTGCATTGAAGACAACCAAATCCTTTGCTTTATAAGGAAAAGATGGCCCTGAGATCCAACTGTTGGAGCCAGGATTAAATACTTTGAAATCATCAAAGTATGTTGATCCATTCTCTCCTGTCCCAACATAGATATTGGTTCCCAATACAAATGCTATTGCCTCGGCTCTTGCGGATCCACTAAAACCCGCCTTCTGTGTCCAGGTATTTGTTGCAGGAAGATACTCCCACCAGTCTGATTTAAAACTTCCATCGATACCGGTTCCTACATATCCATATCCATTCAATGCAACACCGACAGCACCACCTCTGGCAGTCCCACCAAAGTCCGCTTTCTGTGTCCAAATATTGGTTGCCGGATCGAACTGCCAGAAGTCCTTTTTGTAGGTACTGCCACTAACTCCTGTACCTACATAACAAAAAGGTGCAATGGAAAAGCTTACCGCACTTCTTCTTGTAGTACCCCCAAAATCTGCTTTCTTTTCCCATGCTCCATTTTCAATCGTATCTGTTCCAGTTACTTTCATTCCACAATTCTTTATCCAGCTTGTTCCATTATATATATCAACACAATAATCATCAAGGTTCAGAATTTGTAATCCAGACAAAGGTGTAGCAATGGCATCACGCTGCACAGTTGTCATGCGTGGGATTAACAAACCTTTTGATGTGCTGGAAATATCCAAAGCCGCACTTGTATGTGGTGATGTAGTTCCCACACCAACAGATTGTGCTTTAACAGTGATGGTAAGCAGACCAAGTAAGCAAATACACAGGATATTTTTCATGGTAATAAAATTTCGGATGTAAAAAATTTGACCCCTTGATGCAGAGAGGGGAGAATAGTAATCATTCCGCCTATTGTTGGAATGTCCTGGCTGATTTTTTGGATTTGTAACTGGCTTAAATAAATAGTAATTAAAATCAACGCGATTAGCATTGCTAGGATCAAGAGATAGCCGCGGGCCGATTTCCAATTGAATGTTCCTCCCATTTGCATAGCCAGTGAAAGTAGAATCACATTGAAATGTGACCTATAAGTCACTGTGTACAAAAGCATGACCTGCTATGGACGAAAAAGTGACAAGGGCCCAATTGGTTGAAAGCCAGGTAAATAGATAATTTTTAGCAGGCCCGTTGTATGCAGCGGGGATGATAAAAATTATTACAATGGTTAATTATAGCCTTCGGAATGCGTAAAATATAGGCTTAGATCTGCCTCTGGTTCCAGCCCGAACCTATGTCTCAGCCTTTGTCTAGCTTTGATAACACTGTTAGGGGCTATACCAAGAAGGGTAGCTGCTTCTTTATTAGAAAGCTGAAGTTTGGATAGGGCGGCCATTCGCTGGTCAGCAGATGTAAGATCTGGTACCTTGTTTTTAAGTCCATAGAAGAAGCCGGGATAAACTTTTTCAAACATGGTTTTAAAATTATCCCAATCTTCTTCAGTCAGAATGGCATGATTCGAAAGCTCAGAAATGTAAATTTTTTGTTCCTCATTCATCTCCCTTTCCATGAGTTGGTTTTGAAGGGTTTCTATCAGTGAGGTTTTCTCAATGAGATTGCGTGTAAATTGATTGAGTTGTTCCCGGGCCAGCCTGGCTTCTTGTTCAGCAAGAAACTTTGCTTCCATTGCTTCCTTCCTTCGCAGTTTGAGTTGAAGCTTCTGCCTGTTGAGGATTATAAAACCTATCAACGCGACCAACAAAATACATACAATGATGAAGTTTCGTATCAGCGCAATTTTTCTTTTCTCTTTATTAAGTGAGGTGATCGTATTGATATTCTGCTGACCTTCCAATCGCATCATTACATTCTCTGCACGGCTGTCAGAAGCTTTTTGCTCAAGAGAATCATGTAGGTGAAGAAATCTATCCAGATACAAATTCACACTGTCTGTTTTTCCCAGGCTGACAAAAGTTTTGGTGAGCGTAAGAAGTGTATTCACCATATAATCAGCTTTATAGCTTGTATGAAGTAACCGTTGTGATTCACGGGCTTTTTTAAGTGCTTCAACAGGTTTATTCCGCATCAGATCAATTCTGGCAAGCCACTGAAGTGAATTAGCTGCATTGTCAAATTCTTTAGCTGCTATACTGCCTTCATAATCAAACTTGAGAAATATTTCCGCGGAATCAATTTTCCCCTGCTGAAAAAGAATATCACCCTTATTTCCTGTTACCAGTCCAATCCAAAAACTTAAATTTTTCTGATTGGCTATTTTCAAAGCTTTATCAAAAGCAATGAATGCAGAATCTGTTTTGCCAATTTTAGAATAAGCCAAACCAAGTGTATTCCATGTAAACAGCTCGAATAATTCGGGAACGGTATCTGATTCGCGTTTATAATTTCTTTCAGGCTCCAAAAACAACAAGGCAATGTCAATTGCAGATCTGTATTCCCTCGAATGATATAAGCTGAAAGCGAGATGATGCAAAGTGGCCCGCACTTGAAATATTTTTTCTCTTCCTAATTTATCATAAAGGTCTTTTGCCAGGAGACCATTCATAACAGATTGACCATACTTCGAAACTTTTAGATAATGTCCTGTCAGATGAAGATAAACCCGATACACAAGTAATTCATCCTCGATTTCGTATGCAATGGTTAATGCTTGTTCAAGAGTCTCAATAGATGATTCAACTGTTGTGCATCCATTCGTATAATGAGCATCCAATAACATCAACCTTATGGTAAGGCGCTTGTTTTTATTTCCTGCTTTCAGTTTAAGTGTTTCAAGGACCTTGCATCTTTGCAATGAATCAACCTCGAGAAATTCTTTAAATACAGTTAAATAATTTTCCGCACGAAGGTCTTCCTTAATCGAAAGCAGGGATAACCATTTGTCGTAGTCTACTTCAGTTTGGCCATTAACGGGCACACTGAAGCAAAGCAATAGGCACAAAAAGGAGTTGATTATAATACGCATAGTCTTTTGGGCGATGCCAAATTAAAAAAAAGCGACGAATTTGAGATCCGGCATCTTTTTATTCTACAGTTGTGCGTCCACAAATTGGGTTTTTCAAAACTCTATTTTTTATTGTTGAAAAAGAAACTGGGAGGTTGTCTGTATCAGATATTAAACCCGGTAATCGCTTTGACAACACTTCCTGTCTGATTGATCTTATGTCTTTGGCCTTCACTCCACTTGATAAAAGAGTCATAGAAGTCCATATCAACTTTTTCAAATCGGAACCGGAAATCCGTTGATGCAAATTCCTTTCATGGATAGACGATCCCTTTCTTGCTCTTCATTGCTCCAGGACTATAACTCCTATATTAGTTATCTTTAAAGAATGTAATCAAGCATGATTCACAACCCGGTAGATAAATCTGTTCGATGTAGTCAACCAGGAAAACAAACTCTATTTTTTCCTTCTTAGGTTGTTGCAACAATTCAAAGTGTTTTTTCCAACCCTGCAGACGATTCCGATATGCCATTCATTATACTGTATCAAGGGTATTTTTTTTATCTACCCCTTGATGTCGGATAATTTCAGAGTGATGTTATCCTCATACTTTTTAATGAAGGCGTCTGATTCTTTGTCAGCATACGGCACCCTTTTTTATTCTAACTATATTGAGTAAAAAAAATAGAGACTTAGGCAGTCTGATGCTCGTATGTACACTCAATTAATTCATTCTTTAAACGAAAATGAGCTTGGTCAAGCGACTCAAGTTGATACTATATCTGGTACGTATGATTTTGAATCAAGACGGTATTTAGAAACAATACGTTCCAATGAATATTTGCCAGCACAAACTATATTTCCGGATCTGGTTTTATATCCCAGGGCTAAATTTCGTCTGAACAAGAATCGAAAACATAAAGCCTTTGAGTTGGTGATGGGCCACCCATCTACGAATCAGCGCAGCCAAATGAGCGAACCACCCGTTTACATAATCGACCTATAAGCTCGCGAAGTCAATCCACCTATAGGATATAAAAAAAGAAAGCCCCACCGATTATGGTAAGGCTTTTTATTTTTAATAGGAGAGATGTAGTTACCACTCTTTCTTACGGCAGGCCGCCACAGTATTTCCGATTTTAACCTGCTGTACGCAAAACAAACTCCTCTATCGCAATATCGTATTCTTTCGAAACAGCATTATACTTAACGCTTTAGGTAGTAGGCCAATAACCGGTTTTCTGATATTTGGCGGGTTGCTTAATATTAAAAGTCATCGATGGTTTGGATTGCAGATAAGCAAGTGATACCATAGGTTCCACAAAATGTACTTCCCCTTGATAAAGAGCCATAAATGAGAGTGGCAGTAAATGGTGAACCATTTAATCCGGGTGAAAGAGGATCATACCAATGCACACCCATTTCAGTGATAATTTCTCCAGTGGTTGAATAATCTTGAGCTACATAGGGGGCTGTTAATGGATCTGTAACCATTCCCGGAAGTATGCTCAACCGTAATTGCTCCGACATCATCATAAAGTGAATATCTTGTTTTATCCGGATCCTGATTTTCGATGTCAAATAATTCCATATTACCGCTTCTTGTATCCAATTTCACTACGCCCATCCACCATGTATTGATCCAAAGCTGGTCGTGGCTGTCCATAAATAAATTGACCACTGATATTTTTTCTTCCGGATGTGCAAACGACGGAAGTGGTAACTGAAAATCATCGAATGTTTTTTTCCTGAGATCAAATTTTCTGATAAAATTTTCCGACCCGATCCAAAGGTCATCACCCTGACCCCCGAACAGCAACGATTGATTTTACATCATCAATTTCAATATTTAATTTATCCCATCGACCGGACCGGGGATAAAACAAATAAGTTCCCTTGTCGCTATGTACGAGAAATGAGGAATCGCTTTCAGGATGCATATACCGCGGATAAGTCTCCTCTCCGATAGAGAACTTATCAAAATCTTTTCCCTGAGGATTGTACCGATATAAACCTGACCTGGCTCCTATCCAGAGATTGTGTTGTTGATCTTCGAAAATGCATGTAATCGATTCACGGCCCAGGTTATTTTCTGTATCCTTACCGGAATAGTGAGTGAAATGAATGCCATCAAACCGGTACAATCCTTCCTGCGTGCCTAATCAGATATACCCAAGGTGATCCTGATGCATTGGACCAATAGGAGGCAGATCTTGCGGTAAAGGGAATTGCTTAAACGGATAAGGTTGCGATTGAGCGAAAACAGAATCTTAACAAATGCCAATCAATAGAAATACCAGGACAAGGAAGCAGAATGTAAAATAGGCTTGAATCGGCATTAGGAATGATGGTACAAGGAATGTATTTCTCAGAAGTACCTGGCTTTGGTTTTGTGGAGCATGGTGCACTTACAAGACAGTAGCTTTGACCGTGGTCGTAAGTATATCTATCCGTGTATTCTGTGCCGGGGCAGTAATACTGCAGAAGATGATAAACGAAAGGATAAAATAGCTTTTTATGAAGCGGTGCATTTTAAAAATTTGCTTTAGCCTGCATCCCTTTCTTTGATCCTGCTGAGGTATGGATGTATACGAGCCCTTCTACTTTTAGTTTTTCTTTATTTAATGCTCCAGGATCCATCAGCATCTTCAAGGTTGCATCATTTCGAATAGTCAGATGAGAACTTATATGAATGTTCAATGAATTCACTTCAACATTTCCCGATGATAATGTAGGAAGTGAAAAAGTGGTGGTAGAAACGTCAGGAATGATGACATCTAAAAACTCATCCGGCACAGAAGAGGTGCTCCAGTTAAATGGACAATACCAATTATTTTCCATTCCGGCTGTACCTCCTATCCAGGTAGTTTCTTTTTGAGAAAATACGTTCGTGCTTAGGGTGATCCAAACAGTTGTGATAAGAATATAATTTTTCATTCGATGCGGGTTTATGCATGAGTAGTAATTCCTACTGCAAAATTGGATCAAAATGAGGACCATGGAAATACCGAGAATGGGTGATGAGCCGATAGAATATACACCATGCCCCAAATCCAGAGTTTGCTGAATCTACGGTGGAGATAACCTCAAAATATCCCGGTCATGAGGTAGTATGCTTAATTCAAGACCTGATTAAGCAGAAGAGCTAATACACCCGCCCCAAGGATGACGAAGGCAGGAGTAAATTTAGAAGGCAACCGATATAGTACTAAGAGTGAACTTGCAAAGATCAAAGCTGCTAACCAACCGCTAATCGTCGCTACAAAAAGTTGAATGGCTGTCACCGCGATCAATCCAATAACTCCGGCTGTCACTCCTTCGAGAAAATGATGAATTGATTTATGATCGATTATAAAATCAATCAACTTGTGACCGATTAATGTAAAGCCAAAAGCAGGAAGAAATATGCCCAATGTTATCAAAAACATTCCAGCCCATCCGGCACCAAAATAACCAACGAAAGTTGAAAAAATAATTAGTGGTGCTGGCAAGATCCCTGAAAGAGCGATGCCATCCAAAAATTGTTCATTTGTCATCCATCGATAATGGACAACAGCATCCTTCTGAATAAACGGAATGACGGTATAAGCACCGCCGAAAGTCAACAGTCCTCCTTTCAGACCTGTGTTAAAAACATCCAGCATGGATGGATAAGTACTTATTTGCTTTTCACCGACCTGATCAATTCCTGTTAATGTCTTTTCAGGCCCTTGATTAAAAAATGAAAACATTCCGGCCAACATTAGCGCAACCAATAACAGCATTGGAATCAATTTCTTTAATTTTCTAATTAGATAATAGGTCAATCCCGAAATCAACAGGGTAACAAGGAAGTGTACACCTGCATATGAAGCAACAGCAGATACAGTTGCGATAACTAATAATTCTTTTGTATGTAAAGTGTGTTTGCCAATCCTATGTACAGCAGAGAAAATTAATGCTATAACTGCAACCTGAAATCCAAAAAAGACCGATTGCAACATTGGATCACGTATTCCAAAATGAACATAAAACAATGTCAATGTCATCATCAGAAGAAATCCAGGTAACATAAATCCAAGACCTGCCAAAAATCCTCCTATTCTTCCTCCCGCAATCATACCAAACCATACACACATTTCATGTGCTTCCGGTCCCGGCAACACCTGGTACACAGCGAGTGCTTTATTAAAGCGCTCCTCGCTTACCCACTTTTCATCCTCAACCAAATCTTTCCGCAACATAGCGATCTGAGCGATAGGCCCTCCCCATGCTAAAGATCCAAATTTCAGAAACTTGAGAAAAATCCTGGCAGGAGATAAAGAGATATTTTGATTATTCATACCCATGACTAATGGCATTCAAAAATAAACCCATGCGCATCCACTGAATAGAAAGCGACTGATGAAATTACAGGAGTCAAATATAGCCCGACCTCAGTCAGCAATGCAGCACCAGTTCTAACAATTAGAGGAGGTAAGCTTAACCGGAAAGAGAGCTGTACGGTCTGTTTTTGCCCAAAGGAGTTTACCATCAAAACCTGAAGTAGTCCTTCATCCGTTGCATCAGCACCTCTTTCTTGCGTCTTGATACTTCAACTTCTTTTCCGCCCGTAAGTACGACCGAACCACCCTCACCGCGAACATAATTAGTCACATGATCCAGATTAATGACATATGATTTATGAATGCGAATAAAATTACAATCTTCGAGCAGCGTAGCATATTCATGCACAGGTTTTGTTGCACAGAAAATTTGCTTATTAGCCAGGTGAAAATTTGAGTAATTGCTGTCTGCTTCAATATAGAGGATATTCTGGATCTCGATCACTACGAATCCTTTTGAACTGGGGATACATAGTTTCATTTTTTGAGAAGCTGCTGGTTGTTGAAGATTGTGTAAAAGCGTCTCAACAGATTTGTTTCCTGATTTATACAGGATCCTCTGACCGGCTCTCTTAACAGCGTCTACAAGCAGGTCTTCACGTACAGGCTTTAATAAATAATCTATAGCACTGAGATGTAAAGCCTGTTCGGTAAACTCGTTGTACGCAGTCAAAAAGATGATCTCAAAGAAAATCTCACCAATTTCTCCGAGCAGCTCGAATCCATTTTTACCCGGCATTGAAATATCGAGAAAGATCAGGTCAGGCCTGAGCAAAAGTATTTTCTCAATAGCTTCATCTGGATCCATGCATGTTGTGATGATTTGCACATCAGGACAAAGCAGATCGAGCATTTTTTCCATTGTGGATATTCCTCTTGGCTCATCATCAATTAATATGCAACGGCTTACCATGCGTGTTCCCGTATTTCAAGGGGTAAAGTAATTTTTACAATTGTTCCTGTCATAGTTCCGTTGCTGACTACATGTTTGTCGGTAAATTCAATCTTGCTTTTGAAGTGGTGTTTTTGATTGAGCAGATCTATGCGTGTTTGAATATTATTAATGCCTACTGATTGATGAGATGATTTCACACCGTTTTTCTTCTCCTTTGCTTTATCGATGCCCATGCCATCATCTTCGATTATACACACCAGATGGCCGTCAAGTCTCCTAAAAGCGACGGTGATGTTGATAGCTTTTTTATGCCCGTCCGCGCCGTGCCAAATTGCATTTTCGATAAACGATTGAATTAACATAGGGGGTATCATGGTCTCATAAAGATCCAACTCCGGCTCTGCATGTATCTGGAAACTGAAATTTGATTTCCTTATTCGCTCCATACTCACTTAGGAGGATAAATATGTCATGGTGCTTCGCAGAGAAACAAATGTTTGCCTGGATTGATCAAGCGTCATTCGGATCAGGTGTGCAAAATCGCTGAGATATCGGGACGCATCCGCAACTTCATTCTGCAGGACCATTTCCTTAATACTGTTGAGACTATTAAAAATGAAATGGGGATTCATTTGTGCGTGAAGCGCTTTCATTTCCGCAACAGCAATCTGGTTATCCAGATTTGCTTTTTCCCGGATTCTTGATTCTCTTGACCGGAATAATACATAGACCAGGAAAGATAGCATGATTGACATGAAGGGAAAAAACCAGTCTTGTTTCCAGAATGGCCGTTGTACGATGAATTGAAAACTACTTACTTTTTGCCTTCCCGATTTACCTGTAGCCCTGATCGCTTCTGGTGAATTAAACAATGCAACTGCTATTGGTGCATATGCTTCAGTTGCTACAAGCAACAGTTTAGTATTAGGTTCCATATCTGGAGAGAATGGTGCAACATCCAATACAAATGTAGGTATAGGAACATCAGCGCCTAATCCTAAAGGGCCCCTCTAATAACCAACCGATCAAAAAAGAACCTTGTTGAATATCAACACATTATGAATTTAATTAATACGAATTAAGGGGTTATTCGAGGTTCCCTAAAGCTATATTGGAAATAAAGTCTACTAGCCAGGGAGTTTTATTCCCGATGATGACAACAGCTCAAAGGGATGCAATCGTTTCACCTCCTCATGGTTTGCATATTTTCAATACAGATGAAGGTTGCCTTAATTACTATAATTCAACGTATCAATTTTGGTCATGTTACTGCGATGAATGCAAAGCCACAATTATTCATATTGCAGAGAATGATTGTTCAATTGATTTTAATAATGAATATGCCCCTGAAGATCCTGATGCCAAGTATATCCTTGTTATCGATACAGGGGTTATTATTTCTACATGTCAAGTAAACGAGTTAAGTGCCATCCATTTTTTAGGTGTTCTATCACCTAGGTTAATTAAGATTTTTAATTATGGAACCATTGAAGGTCTAGGGGGCAACGGAGGCGACGGAAATATAATATCGCTCGGTGGAAATTGCAATATCAATTATGCTAGCGAAAATGGTACCGAAGGAGGGCTGGCGATTAAGACCATTTCTGGCGTAACTATACAAATAATTAATCATGGCACCAATGCGGGTGGCGGCGGCGGCGGCGGGGGAGATGGCGATCCTTCTGGCTTTGGTGGAGGAGGAGGAGGAGGAGCGGGGATAAATTTTTGTATTGGCGGGAATGGCGGGGGAGAACGCTCCTGGAATGGTAGTTCTTGCCAATTAAATCAACTTGCTTCACCAAGATCTAACGGCACTGTTATTATGGGTGGTGCCGGAGGTGCCGGTGCCTCAGGAGGAGGCACGGGAGGTAACGGTGGTGGCCGCGCCCAAGCAGGTCAAAGTGGCATAGGTCAAAGTCCTGGATCAGGTGGTGCTGCAGGAAAAGCCATTAGTGGTGGTAGTGGAAATACAATTACAAATATGGGCAGTGGGCAAAGTTTTGGAGTCGTCGATTAAGTCTTCAACAAGAAAAATTTGCATATGGGAAATCATCACATAACATTCTGAACAGGAATGACACCAGACCGTTTAGCCTCTAAGCATATTTGATATCGCTTAATGCCATAATTAGTCCACTTCCAAAGTCCCCAACGGCATTCCCCACATTTTTTTCAAAAATAAACCTGCATTTACGGTCATGTTTCCATGTCCTCAATACATATGTAGTAATAGAATGAATTGCTTCCATATTCACCATATTCTTAAACCTTAAAAGTTGAAAACAAATGAACCTAAAGTTATTTCAAACCCGAATGGATGACCTGCACATGCACACGGACCAAGAAACCATTAACGCATTTATGGAAAAGGTCACCGTAAAAAAAACCGCCACACAATTTGTACCCGGCGAACCAGACTATTGGTCCGTTATGGTTTTTTATGAAAATGAAAAGCCCAAAAAGGCAGCGTACAAGGAACCTGAAAAATTATCTGTCGAACCAGATGTTGAATTGAGTGCAGCCGAAAAAGAAATTGTCACTGCACTCAAACAATGGCGAAAAGACAAAGCCAATGCAAACAATGTACCCGAGTTTTTAATCTGTCACAATGCCGAATTAATAGCCGTATCGAAACTAAGACCAAAAACGATGGAAGAGTTAAACCGCGTGAAAGGATTCGGCGAACTAAAAGTTTCAAAACACGGAGATGAAATTATTTCTGTATTAAATGCCTTTTGAAGTTCAGTATTGACCTTTCAAACTTTTCATTATTGACGTTTACCTAGTCATGTGAATTTTCAATAAAAAAAGAGATGCGAATTGTCGCATCTCTTTTTTATTCTAAACAAATCTTAAATCAATTAACCTCTGCAATCTGCTTTAAGCGCCATTAATTCTTCAGGTGTGTTTACAATCACTTGAGTTCCGTCGCGTAACTGAACAGTTAACGGGAACACAAATGCTGGACGCTCTGTGGAATCGGGATTAGCTGCTTTCCATGTGCGAATAGCCTGCCAGAGTTCGAGTGGTGTGTTGACAGTTACCTGTGTGCCATCCGGCATTTCCAATGAGAAAGGAAATACAGGCCTGAAACAATGTCTGTCTTTTCCGAGGTGTCCATTATGATTAGGACCAAAAACTGCAGATGCGCAATCCCTTCTTAAATCAATCAACTCTTCAAAATTCGAAATCGTGATGATCTCACCAGCTTCGTTGATCACATCATAAGGAAATACAAGGTTTGGTCGGACAATGGGTCGTGGGCGCACGCCATTTGTCTGAAACCATTCACGGATAGCTTGTTTCAATTCATCATATCCGGCAACTTCCTGTGTGGTGTTGTCTGCAAATCGAAGCGTAACCGGAAATACTAATTCATAACAACCAGCCATGCCTGTAGCACTTCGTTCTTCAATCTCGTATGTGGATTGCAAAACAAAATTCTCCACATCAGCAGCCGATTCTTCTTTTTGACAAGATGTGAAAAAGAAACCGGCAGTAATCGCCATGATCAAGCTTAAGGGTCTAATGAAATTTTTGTACATGATATTTAATTTTGATTATTAAAGTTTGAATACAACTCAAAGAGGGATAAGTTTCTCGCTTGTACTCAATGAAATAAAGTTTTTTTAAACGATACGAACTTCGAACCGTCTAAACATCTACTTTTAAATCCTTTCCACATATTGACAAATGACAGAATCATCATTATGGCATTCTTTAAAATCCGGAGACATGGAAGCTCTCCGTGCTTTATATGACCAATACATAGTTGAAATGCATCGATATGGAATGATCATCACTCAGGATACTGATAAGGTAAAAGATTGTATACAGGATTTGTTTATTTCATTGTGGACGAGTCGAGACAGTCTCACCATTCCCTCTTCAGGCAAAGCCTATTTAATGGCATCCCTTCGTCGCCGGATTTTTGATAAAGGGGGTAAAGTTTTATCCTTAACCGATGATATGACAAATGTGGAAGAAAACAGTCGGTTCACAGAAGATCATGAAGCTAAGTGGATAGAAATGGAAGATGTCGCGATTCAAAATCAAAAGCTTGAAGCCGCCATGAACCGCCTGAGTGAAAGACAAAGAGAAATTATCTACATGAAATTTCAGCAGGAAATGGAATATGAAGAAATCGGCAAGATCATGGATCTGAATTACCAGTCAGCCCGCAACCTGGTAAACCGGGCGTTGACGGCTCTGCGAAAAGAAATGTTATTATTTGTTATGCTTTTATAAATTAACTCGTGAGTACAAAACAAGGAGCCAGGGCTCTGAATGTAAGGGAACGTTTCTGCGTTAGAGATTATAATACAAATCTTTCAAGTTATGACTGCTAAAGCTGCACAGATCCCGCATAAAATGAACCACAGGCCAATGGCAAAGCTTACATCTTTTCTAATCGCCATAAGCGCTCTTACATTTAGTAGTTGTGAAGTGGAGCCACCGCAAATCGAAGTAGTGGTTGAAGCTCCTCTGCAGACGTATTTCTCTCGCTTTATTGACGAAGCAGCCTTAAGAGGTCTGGATGTGGTGTATTCAACTTCTCAGATTGATGCCCATATTGGAGACATAATGAAGGATAACGTAATCGGCCAGTGCGCTTACAGTGAGGGAAATCAACATGCTATTACGATAGACCAGCAATATTGGAGATCAGCCAACGATGCGCAACGCGAATTCCTGATTTTTCATGAACTTGGTCATTGTGTATTGGGTCATGATCATAGAGATGGTACAGATCCTAATGGAAATTGTGAGAGTATTATGGCCAGTGGAACGGGTACTTGCAGAGTAATATATACATTAAATAATCGCACTAAATTATTGGACGAATTATTTTCCAAATAAGTAATCGTGGAGCATGGAGGATAAATACAAATTATTAAGTGTGTCCGAGCTCGCCGGTGAAGAAGCCTTCATTCGATGGGTGATCCATGGAGAAAATAATCATCAATGGTCCCAATGGCAGGCTTCTAATCCTGATAAAGTAAACAACATCGCAGAAGCTAGTAGGATAGTCAATGCAATCGTTACGGTTCCCTCAACAAATATTTCTGAAACGGAAAAACTAGAAATCTGGAATAACATTCAATCTTCCATTCAGAGCCATACACATCCAGCTGCCCGTAAAAATTATTCGTTAGTACGTTGGTCTTTAACAGCGGCTGCTGCAATTACGCTATTTCTCTGGATTAATTCAACCCAGCTAAATCAGAAGGTTATAACCGATGCCGGAGAGAAGGTAGAGATCACTCTACCTGAATCTAGTAGCATGATCGTAAATGCAGGATCAAAAGTGACCTACAAAGAGAATAATTTTATGGATAAACGCGAGCTTACGCTGAAAGGTGAAGCATTCTTTGAAGTAACTCCCGGATCCCTGTTTGTAGTGCATACCCACCAGGGATCAATTACCGTATTAGGTACCAGTTTTAATGTAATCTCCCGTAATGGAGTGTTTGAAGTGCGATGCCATACCGGCAAGGTGAAAGTCGAGAATAAAAAAAACCAAATCATTGAAATCACTGCAGGTGAAAAAGTACATGCAAATGAAAATCAGCTAAAGAAATCACTTTTCATTTCATCAGGGCAGCCCCTATGGACAGAAGGAAAATTTACTTTTGATGATCAGCCACTTTCAGTTGTGATGGACGAACTCGAGAGACAATATGATATCCAGGTAGAATTGCCCGGAGATATGCAGAGCCTCAGGTACACTGGCTTGTTTGAAGCCGGGAACCTACAGAACGCACTATATACAATTACATGGCCACTACATCTTCAATTTGAGATCAAAGGAGAATCCGTGATAATACGCCGCTGATCTATGAAGTTAAGGCAATCTACGATTCTTCTTTTCTTAATGCTTACTTACCTCCCGTCTCCGGGACAAGACTCAAATTTTAATTCCTTCATCTCCCGAATATCTTCGCAATATCAGGTAGACATTGCACTTGCCCCCGAATTAATTCCTGCTTTGGATTCCATTAAGAATTATGGAACAGAAGAATTAAGTCTTGATAAACTTCTCCACCAAATCCTGAAAGACAAGCATGTCACGTACCAGATCGTGGATGGAAACAAAATCCTTTTGCGAAGGGAATTAGAAATGGATGCCGGCAATAGATTGGTTCGGGTTCAGGGAACTGTAAAGGACAGTCGAAATCAAATGCCACTCGCGTTTGCTGCGATAGGCATTCAGAATACAACACATGGAACATACACAAATGATAAGGGCGAATTCACATTATATGTTGACAATATTTCATCAACGATACAAATAAGTTATTTGGGATTTAAGCCTGTGACAATTCGGGTTTCCGAATTAATGAAAGATCAAAACAGTATTGAAATGGAAGTTGATCCGGTCTCTCTGGGTCAGGTCACGATTGTTGTTCCTTTTTTTCAAATGTCCTCAGAAACGAATTCACAATCACTAGACCTGAAAGGTTATCAATATATTTCCGAAGATGACGTGGTCAATTGGAATTCAGAACAACTCATGAATCAAATAAATGGGTATACACGGTTTTCAGCAGAGCAAGGGATACGTATCAGAGGAAGTGAGGAAGAAAATTCACTGATCATCATGGACGGTATTCCTGTATATGATCCGTATCATTTTTACAACATCTTCAGCCCCTACAATGGTCATTATTTTCCTTCAGTTAGGTTTTACAAAAACAACCTACCCATTGAATTTGGAGGACGTATCGATGGAATGATTGATTTGAATTCTACCACCCTAAACAAGCGATCCAAATTCATTTTTGACACAGACCTATTATTAAGTTCCTTAGCTGCAGAAGTTGCGATTACAAAAAGAATAATTTTTACTGCAGGTGGAAGAATTTCGCATACAGGATCGCTAAAGAAATCACTCATCGATAGTAGTACAACTAATTTCAGTTTGCCCGGTAAATTCCGGGATGAGAATGAATGGTCGTCTTCGCAACAACCCGCCTTCAATTTTTATGATTTCAACTTAGGCCTGACGGCAGATCTGGGAACACAAACTTCAATTACACTATCCTATTTTAAAAGCAAGGATTACCTCGATCATGTGATTAAGAGCGATGTGAGTACAGTATTGCTAAATCAGGAGATCATTTCGATAAAGCAATCAATCGAAAGCAGAGATGATTGGGAGAATGAAGGTTTTGCAATGGACTTTCACACATCCTTAAATGAGAATACCATTTTGACTATTAATGGATTTGTTTCCTCATTTGCAAAAGACATTTCCTACAATTCATTGCTAAAAGAACAATACCCAAACTTATCCAGATCATCTTTCAATACAGGGTTTCAAAGCAGCAACTTGAATAGCCAGGGAATTAAAGCATTTATCCATTCTCAAAAAGAAGAATTGTCGGGTTATACAATCGGCGTTGATTTTCAGCATCATGAAATTGATCTTTTAGCAACAGAAAATATCACTCCTTATTTGCTGGAAGTACAGGAAGAAATTGAATCAACTCTTTTCGGAGAGTATCAACAAACCTTTTTTAATACGTTTAATGTCGCATTAGGCACACGACTGACTCACCTTAAAAGCACATCAGTACTTTATATTCAGCCTCATATCAGGGTCAATTACCAAATTGACGATCAATGGCTATTGAAATCATCGTTTTCGAAAAACATACAATCAGTCAGGGAGATGACTGTTGAAAACAGATTTGGGCGTGAGGTGGATTTTCTTGCACTTAGTCAACCTGAAGCAGGATACCCGGTGCTTAAATCAGATAAGTTTATGCTGGGCGGACGATACGCATCTACATTTATAAGTCTGGACGCAGAACTGTATTTTAAAAAAACAGATGGGCTTCTGAGCGTTCGTGCTCTGCTGCCTGACCCATCTTTTCAGGATGAAACTTCACCCGGAGAATTCTATCGTTTGTTTTCCGGCGAAGGCTGGACTGCAGGTTTAGATTTTATGGCTGTGTACAAATACAAAAAAACAGAGACCTCCATATCATATACACTGAGCAAGATCTCGCAACAGTTTGATAAGTTGTTTAATGGAAAATCATTTTCACCAAGTGAAGACAGGAGGCATCAGATCAAACTCTCCTCGCAATTTAAAATGGGTTCTTATGTTGCATCAGGGTTATTTACCTATAAAACGAAAGCTCCATATCTAAGTCTTATCCGACTCGAAGGGCAAGGCGGGATAGGAATGGCAAACCAGGTAGCTGTGTTCCGATATCTGGACCCGTATTTTAGTCTAGACCTTGCATTGGATTATTCTTTCAAAGTTGCCTCACACCCCACCCAAATAGGTGTATCACTAATCAACGTTACGAATCATAAAAACGTAAATGATCTGCAACATATAGGCAGAATTCCAAGGGCAGGGATGGGTGGTTTATTTCTAACACATGAAACTGCACTTCTGGGCAGAACATTTAATATGCACTTCAGATTTCTGTTAGACTAATCAATAAATGATCACAGGCATGATCAGCATCATCACCTCTTCGTGATCCATTTGTTCATCAGGATAAATTAGTACAGGCTTACTCGGCACAGACAATGTCATATGGATTTCTTCCTGACTAAGTGCGTTCAATAATTCAATAAAAAACCTCGCATTGAACGCAACATCCATTGGCTCCCCTTCGAACGAACAACTTAATTGTTCGCTGGCCTCGTTGGAGAAGTCCATGTCTTTTGTTGTAATCGTCAAGCTGTTGTCAGCCAACCTGAAAAAAACCTGATTGGTAGTCCGGTTTGCAAAGATGTTGATCCTGCGCAATGCACCTAACAGATGCGTTCGACTGATGTAAAGGACATTTTTATTGTTGACCGGAATGACAGCATTGAAATCCGGATATGACTGATTGATCAATCGGCAAATAACTTCGGTATCATCGAAGCGAAAGAAAGCATGAGACTTATTGTATTTCAGATATGCGTTGCCTTCAGTAGGAGTAGCACCTTTTAATAAAGCCATAGCTTTTTTAGGCACTACAAAAGATCCTGTTTGTTCTGTCGAAGTGCCAAGTGCATGATATCGTACAAGCTTGTGTCCGTCACTGGCCACAAAACTGATTTTATTAAAATCAACAACGACATTTACACCTGTCATTGCGGGACGCATTTCATCTGATGTGGTAGCAAATATTGTATAATTGATACCACTGAGAAGACGGTTAACCGGTATCAAAATTTCTTTGTCATCCGATGATGGAAGTGCCGGGAAATCATCCGGTGGATCCACCGCCATCTTGTACATACCTGTATCTGTAGTAAGCACCAGTGAGCGTTGTTCCTGATCAATTTCAAATGACACTTGCTGATTAGGTAATGCCTTGAGCGTCTCTAATAATATCTTTGCTGGAATAGCGATAGCACCATCTTCTTTGCTTTCGACTTGCATCCGGGTTGAAATACTAGTCTCCAGGTTAGTGGCAGTCAATGTCATAGTGCCCTTTCGAATATCTACCAGAAAATCTTCGGTGATCGCCAGAATTGGGTTTGTATGAATGGCACCTGCCACTACATTGAGATGTTTCAGTAAATCACCCGATGAGACTTTGAATTCCATTATGCTGTTGTTATACGAATTGAAACCCTGAAGCCGGAGAGGCTCCCGGTATGCCCCAAAGTTAACAGTATATTTCACCCATGACAGGCGGGATTTAAAAATATGAGCCTATTGGCTTCCTTAATATTAGAACACGCCTTAACCCACTCTACTTTCTTTGTGATTACTTTTGCGTCCATGGCTCCAATAACAGTGCCCCCACAAATACAGGCCATCCGGCACTTAAATCTACCTGTTTATGAAACATCCCGCCTGGCGAATGGCATGCCTATCCATATGCTGGTGGGCGGTTCAGAGCCTGTAATGAAAATTGAGGTTGTCTTTAGAGCGGGTTCATGGCATGAAAGAAAGCCCGGTGTCGCTGAATTTATGGCGGCTTTGCTCTCAGAGGGGACCCAGCAAATGAGTTCCGTAGAATTGGCAGAACACTTTGAATCTCGTGGAGCAACTCTTCAAACCAGAGGAGGTGTAGATACGATCCGTGTAAGACTATATACACTTACCCGTTTCCTTCCTGATCTGATGAAGGTCCTGACGGATGTAATCAATACTCCGCTTTTCGATGAAGGGGAATTGAAGGTATATACGGCCAATAAAGTAGAACGCCTGCAAATCGATCTAAAGAAAAATGAAGTGCTGGCTTATCGGACACTGACAGAGTCTATTTACGGGACAGCGCACCCCTATGGCAAGAATTTAAAACCGGAAGATTATCTGGTTATTCAAACAGACGATCTTAGGTATCATCACACCCATCATATGATTCCGGAAAAAGGAATGGTATTCGTCTCGGGATCATTTGGCGCAAAGGAGATAGATCTCATACACCACACATTAGGGCAATGGAATCCATCTCATCCGAACGGAGTGATGGAAAAGGATAAGAGTGAAGCAAAGAGCCTTACGGGATTACAGGTAATCGATGGTCCTCAGACTCACCAGGCTGCGATCCGGATTGGGAGAAAGTTGTTCCCGCAGCATCATGCTGACTTTTCTGGTCTGTTTGTGTTAAACACGATTCTCGGGGGCTATTTTGGAAGCCGGCTCATGTCTGAAATCCGTGAAAACCAGGGAATGACCTACGGTATATATTCAAGCGTAGACTCCTTTGCGGAGGACGGATGTTTTTACATCAGTACAGAAACGGCTACTGAGAATATTCATAAGGTGGTAGAAGGGATTCAGGGGGAAGTCAATAAACTCAAAACGGAATTGATACCTGAGGAAGAACTCCAAATGGCTCGAAATTACATCATGGGTCACCTGATGACGCAACTCGACGGAGCCTTCTCTTCCATGGACTTTATAAAGTCGATGAAGATCGAAAAGCTTGATAATGAGCATTTTGACCGATTAATTGGGACGATTCAACAGATTACCGCCTCCGAACTTCAGGAGTTATCAAATCGCTATTTTGATCTTGATCAATGGGTAACTGTTGTCGTGAAATAGAATAGTGGGGCTTGGGTTTCCGATTTCAAATAGGTAGATTCTGAGAAGAAAGGGTGAAATTTCCTTTATAGAAGAAAAAACGGTTTCTTTGTATCCCTTTTGGAAAAAGGTGCGGAATCGACCCATGCGAAACCTTCGGCATCTAAATAAAACAAAGGGAAAAACTACTTATTTAGGCATGAAATGCCGTTCTGTTCAAGTTAGTCAGGGTCATGAAATTATTTAGTCTATTTGTACAGGAGATCGCTATTGACTTAGGTACAGCGAATACGCTGATCATCCAGGACGGAAAAATTGTCATTGATGAACCATCGATCATAGCCATCGACACCCGCACGGGGCAAACGATTGCAGTTGGGAATCGAGCGATGCAGATGCACGAAAAAACGCATCAATATATCAAGACGATCCGTCCACTCAAAGATGGTGTGATCGCGGATTTTCAGGCTGCCGAGAATATGATTGAAGGGATGATCAATATGATCGGTACCAAGCGAAGATTCTTCACTCACCTTAAAATGGTAATCTGTATTCCAAGCGGAATTACTGAAGTGGAAAAGAGAGCAGTTTTCGATTCTGCGGATCACGTGGATTCAAAAGAGACATTCCTGATTTTTGAACCTATGGCAGCGGCGCTGGGCATTGGATTGGATGTAGAGGAACCTGTAGGGAACATGATCATTGATATTGGTGGCGGGACTACAGAGATTGCTGTGATTGCCTTATCCGGTATTGTTACAGATCAAAGTATCCGAACGGCAGGAGATGAGTTTACAGAAAACATTGTGGATTTCCTCAAGCGAAATCATAACATATTGATTGGTGAACGCACTGCTGAACAAATTAAAATTCATGTGGGTTCGGCTCTGAAACAACTGGATAATCCTCCTCCTGATTTTGCTGTCAATGGCCGGGATCTTATCACAGGAATACCACGTCAGATCACGATCAATTATGCGGAAGTAGCGGAAGCGATTGACGAATCGATTACTACCATAGAAGAGGCTATTTTAAAAGCACTTGAAAACACTCCTCCTGAACTTGCGTCGGATATTTACCGAACGGGATTATACCTCACAGGTGGTGGCGCTCTTCTTCGGGGATTGGATAAACGCATTTCGCGTATCACCAAATTACCTGTACATATAGCTGAGGAGCCTCTGCGAGCAGTAGTACGCGGCACAGGAATCGCGCTGAAGAACACAGATCGTTTTTCTTTCCTGATTGACAGGAAGCGGGTCTGATCGCATTGGCCAAAGTCTGGTCTTCAGTTATCTTCGCCTGACACATGAATAACCTACTCCTGTTTATCATCAGGTATTCAGCCTTTTTACTGTTTCTGTTGCTGGAGATTGTAGCCATAGTGCTTATTGTAAAATACAACGACGAGCAACGATCCATTTTTCTGAATTCCTCCTCGATATTCTCAGGCAAACTTTATAATATGGCCGACAAGGCCTATGAATACAACAATCTGCGCATCATAGCCGATAGTCTTGCGAGTGAAAATGCCCAGCTCAAGACATCCCTTTTCAATATTCAACGAACAATGGATCACATTTCCACGGGAGAACAGTCCATGGATAGTTGCATTCTTGAGCCGTTTCGCATTATTCACGCCCGGGTGATCAACAATTCGATCA
>JAYUXX010000210.1:0-10737 GCA_043752765.1 Saprospiraceae bacterium
CGCTCTTTAAAAGAGGATATGTTGCATGGATTTTCACTCGGTGCCGAAGATTACATCCGGAAGCCATTTGACAGAGATGAACTGTTGTGTCGAATTGAGGTAAGCATGCGCCGAAATGAAGTTACACAGGGTGATGCTTCAATTTCCCCGTGTAAATTTTCGATTGGCGATTATTTATTCGATTATGCAAAACAGGAATTGTCGTGGAATGCAGAAATTTGGCGCATGACTGAAAAAGAAAATGAAGTTTTACGGTTGTTGTGCATACATCAAAATCAAATCTTACGTCGTGATGATGCTGTGTAAATAATTTATGGTAAACGTGATTATTTTCTCGGGCGCAGTTTCGATGTTTTTATTTCGCGGTTGCGGAAACTCCTCTGCAGAGATCCACGTATTTCAATCGAAAATGTATTCAGGGTGGGATTTATTTTAAATGTTAAAGAATAGTGCTGGCAGCCTCATTGCATTCATTCCACTACAGAAACTAGTCAATTGAATTCAGGATAGCCTTTCGAATCGATTCAACTGTTCGCTTTACATCTTCCGCATTCGTTCTGTAGCTGCTCACAGAACACGCATACATCTTATCCCTTTGAATGTAGTGGGCTGAAAAAATGCTTCACCTGTATTGTTAATGGCACGAATTACTTTCTCTGTAAAAGCATCGTGATCACTCTCATTATAATAAGAAGGATGCAAAAATCGAACTAACCCCTGGTTAATAATGGGAAGGGCTAAAATCAAAGTATTTGACAGCTTGCCTGCTTCTTCTACAATCGTTCGTGCGTGATCACATGTACGATTGATTAAATCTTCAATTCCATTTTTACCCAATTCCTTGATGACTGCATACGTAGCAAATCCCCGGGCCCGCCTGGAAAACTCAGGTGTCCAATCCATTTGATCACGTGCTGCCTTATCATGTGTAACATAGCTCGCATGCTGTGCAAGTGATCTGCGATGTGCTTCCGGATGCCCCGTAAATGCATACCCACTATCATAAGGTACATTAAGCCACTCATGACCATCGGTCGCCCATGAATCAGCTGCCTCTACGCCCTCTGTTAAATACTTATAGCGTTGACTTGCTGTTGCCCACAATCCAAAAGCTCCATCTATATAAATCCATGAATTGCCTCTTCGTGCAATGGGAATGATTCTTGTGAAATCGTCATAGATACCTGTGTTCAGATCACCTGCCTGGAGAAGAACCAATGTAGGAATGGTAAGATCCTTTGTTATTTCTGTTTCAAAATCATCAATATTCATTTTTCCGGATGAATCGGTTGAAATATTAATCATACAATTTGTACCAAATCCCAGGTTGCGTAATGCCCTGTTAACTGTAACATGTTTTTGATCACTGCAAATGACACGAATAGGCGGAGCTCCGTAAAAGCCTTGTGTTTCAATATCCCATCCTGCCTCATGAAAGAGATGATTACGTGCTGCATTGAGACATGTAAAATGTGCCATCTGGCATCCGGTCACAAAGGCAAAACTGGCATGTTCAGGGAGTTTTAAAAGCTGCTTTAACCAAACACATGCTATTTCTTCTCCAATGCTTGCAGAAGGGGCTACAGCAAATAATCCTGCGTTTTGATCCCAAGTCGAGGTCAGCCAGTCAGCTCCAAGCGCTGCCGGATGTGAACCTCCTATGACCCAGGCGAAGAATCGTCCAGATTGATTGAGCATCAAACCGGGACGAGCTGATTTTTCTAGTTCTTCAATTACCTCTTCGGGTAGAGTTCCTTCCTCCGGCAAATTCCAATCCCAATTTCTTGACAATTCCTCATATGTATAACGAGCTACTACAGGCGTAGAATCAAGTTGATCTAAAAAATATGATGCCAGTTCTATCGTTTTTTGAAACGTTTTCTGTTAAGAATTACTATAAAATTTTTCCATTACCGAATTGAATTCAAATTCCAAATTATCGTTTTCTTTCAGACTTAGAATTCTGAAGATTCTCAGTATTTCACGGGTAAGAGGACGACATTAAAGATTGTGACAAAAAATATAGACTTTTAATCTATGGATATAACCTCCATCCTCATCGGTTTGGCTATTGGCATCGTCATAGCCTATTTTATTTTTTCGCTCTTGTCAAAAGGAAAACATGTTGCCAGAACAGAATATGATGCCCTGAATGCACGATGGAACGAATCCTGTACGACACTCAAACTCACCGAAGAAAGGTCCAAGTCTCACCACGAATCAAGTCAGACCTGGCAACAAAGGTCAGAGAAGAGAGAAGGTGAAATTACCAATCTGCTTACCCGGACATCCTCGCTTGAAACTTCGTTAAAAAATTACGATGAAAGAGTAAAAGAATTTTCCAAATCCCTGGCAGAAGAAAAAGAAACAAATCGAAACCAACAAAATGATATCAATACGTACCGGCAAAAACTGGCTGAGATCACTGCACACAATGATGCACTTCGCGAAAAACTGATCACCCAGAAAGATGAAATCCTGGAGATGCAAAAAACTTCGCACTTACAATTTGAAAAGTTAGCGAATCAGATTTTTGAAGAGAAATCCGGAAAATTTACCGAGTCGAATAAAAATAATATTGAAGCCTTACTCAAACCGCTCAATGAGAATATTGACAACTTTAAAAAGAAGGTTGAAGAAACTTATGATAAAGAATCGAAACAACGATTTGCGCTGGAGAAGGAAGTAAAAAACCTCATAGATACGACGCATAAAATCAGCCTTGAAGCCAATAATCTGGCTACTGCATTAAAAGGGCAGGCGAAAAAACAAGGTGACTGGGGTGAGACCATTCTGGAACGTATTCTGGAAATGTCAGGTCTTGAAAAAAACAGGGAATATTTTGTACAGGAAAACATGAAGGACGAACACGGGAGCAATGTTCGTCCTGATATCGTAGTCCGTTTGCCTGATGACAGGAATATTATTCTCGATTCGAAAGTATCGATGAATGCATATTTACGATTTTCGGAAAGCGAAATAAAAGAGGAGCAGGATATATATACAGCTCACCATCTTACGGCTATAAATAATCACATAGACCAGTTAAGCGCTAAAAAATATAATGAGTTAACCAACTCGCTCGATTATGTGATAATGTTCATACCCATCGAACCTGCATATATACTGGCAGTTCAGGCTGATCCAAATCTGTGGGCTTCAGCATATGCAAAGAAAATAGTGCTCATCAGCCCAACTACACTAATTGCAACACTGAAAATAGTCGCAGATCTCTGGAAACGTGAACAACAAAGTAAAAACGCAAAAGAAATAGCACTTCAAGGCACTCGGCTGTATGAAAAATTTGTTGGTTTTCTGGAAACACTTGATGATGTGGGCAGGCATCTGTCGAGATCACAGGATTCTTTTCATAAGGCAGTAAGTCAACTCAGGGAAGGACGGGGCAACCTCATCAATCAGGCTTTAAAATTGAAAAAGTTAGGAGTGAAATCACCAAAACAAGTTCCTCTCAATATGTTACCGTTGGAGGTCGATGATGACGAAGTTGATTTACCTTCCGGAGCTACTGAAACGGATGAAGAAGGTAGTCCAAGTGAATAATTGAAACCAAAATGATCCTTCATTACGCTTTATAACCTTCTAAAAATGCTAGAACTTGCCCATGTATTTGTCGGACTTGTAGCTATTATACACTTGTATATTGTGTGGCTCGAAATGTTTGCATGGACTACGCGAGGCAGGAAGGTTTTTAAAAATTTCCCGAAAGAACTTTTTGTACCAACGAAGGCACTCGCAGCAAATCAAGGCTTGTACAATGGCTTTCTGGCTGCAGGTCTGATCTGGACTTTCTTCATTATGGACATGATGTGGCAAGAAAATATTCGATTATTTTTCCTCGGTTGTGTTTTAGTAGCGGGAATCTATGGTGCAATCACAGCAGATAAAAAAATATTTTTTGTTCAGGCTGTTCCTGCGATTTTAGCAATCATTTTAGTTGTCCTTGCTTGATGTAGTAAGTCCTACAAATAATTTTTACACTAGTTCAAGACATTTGATCAATTCCTGAAGTGACCGCATTACCGGGACTTCAGGTTTTTGGTATATTTAAATGACACGCCAACTATACATCAAACAGGTCAATATGTTCTTTCCCTGTCGATCACTGCCTAAAGGCTTCATCTTAGTGCTGTTTGTAAACTTCTATTTGATTGAGCTTTCATCCCAATGTATTCCTTTCGGTATTCAAACTACGGTTCAATGTAATGATGCTCCATTGACCTGCATGAGCGATGCTTGTTATGCTACATCTAATGTGGCAGATCTGGGTTGGAATGGATTCTGTGGAAATAATACAGTTATCCATAATCTCCAATTTTTTGAAATCATTCCGATTAAGGAGAGCATCGAAATTCATATCCAGGTGAATACTTGTGACCAGGGTTTTACAGCATTACAGGCTGCATTGGTAACTTCTTGTAACTGGGTGCCATGTCCGGGGGGCAAGCGTACCCTGTGATGACATACTGGATTGTGATCCTGGAACCCCAATGGGAGGGACGATGGTAATGAATGCAAATGGATTAGTGCCGGGTGAGTCATTATGGTTAATAATCGATGGAAGTTCAGGCTCACAGTGTACTTATACTTTTGATTTTGTTTCGGGAATTTATGCCCCTCCAATATGAAGATTCAGATTCCATATTTTTAGAAGCCTTCCCAAATGTAGTTTGCCAAGGATATATTAGTTTTCAGGTGTATGTCTCTCCACCTCTTGAAAATGCCAATGCTTACAATTGGACATTTCAATCGGACAACACCACAGTGACAACCTTTCTTCCGGAGGTATACCTTAATATTCCAAACAATGCACCAGTAGGCGTGTGGGAGATTTGCATGGTTGCTTACAGTGGATGTGACACAACAGAGATGTCGCATTGCACACAAGTTGAAATTGTTGAACGATTTCAAGTCATAAAGGATCAACAGGGATTTTGTGAGGATACATTTCCTTTCTTATGGGGAGCCTTAATCATCCCATCACCAGGCGTGTATTCACAAACCTTTACGGATATACATGGATGCAATACAGACTCAAGTTGGACTGTATTCTCCTATTCACCAGTTGTATTCAACCTGGACACCATAGTATGCGAAACATCATTCAACTTTGATGGAATTAATTATACATCATCAGGAAGTTATTCATATAGCTGGCCAGGTAACCTGGAATGTGATACTGCAGTCATTATAAATTTGTGGTTAGGTGGGATCGATGTCTTTGTCGAATTGAACTGCGTAAACGATTCTATTGAACTCCAACCCCTTTTACTTTTTCGTGATGAATTAGTCCCAGGACCCGCTTACACATGGTATGATTGTATGTTTTCTGAATTACTTTCTATCGAACAGAATTTTGTTATTGATTCGGGATGTTATTGTGTCATCATCGAGAATCTGTTTTGTATCGATACAATCTGTATGACCTATTCGGAATCTCCTTGCGGAACCATCTGCAGTATAGGGCAGGATACGGCCTGCATTGGTGAAGAAGTTATTTTATCTACGACTGATACATTTTCCGCAAATACTATTTTCCATTGGGCCATTGAAAAAGCAGAAATGGATAACAGATATTTTACCGGAAATGATTCCGTCATACTCCAATTTACTGAACCGGGATACTATTATTTGTCTCTTACCATCACTACAGATTCCAATTCGACTACTTGCCACGATAGTATCTTTGTAAGAGATCCTTTTCTGACAGCATCGATATGTTGTGAGCAACCCACTTGTGATTCCTGTACTTCTATGTTATTCTTTTTGACAAGAGTTTCACCCTGGACTGTTGTCATATCGGATGGCATACTATTAGATACGATTGAAAATTTTCAGTCATCTCCCTATGCATATATCGTCTGTTCAGAGTAAGATACAGCCATCACTTACACTTTGATTGAGGTAAATGATTATTGTACTGAATGCCCGGTTAACATTCTGGAAGATAGCGTCCTCATTACGTTTGATAGTGCACCCGATGTAAGTATCACTTAAGAGAATGGCACACTATGTATTTCGGATTACAATGAGGGCACTTTCGGTTGGTTTGATTGTTCAGGACTCAATCAATTGTCATCGGATAGTTGTTTTACACCGGAAACTTCCGGCTGCTATTGTTTGATTGCTGAAAGTATTTTTGGATGTATCACTTCCCTATGCGATACAATATTGCTTGATGGAATACACGAAATCAACAATATTGGAGTGACTGTATTTCCAATTCCTTCAAATGGTCACTGGAATATTCAATTTTCTGCAGATGTTCAATTGCCAATCGTATGGGAATTGTTTGAAATCTACGGAAAGAGTATTGAATATGGAGATTTTCAACACCTTGTGAATCAATTGGATCTTTCGCAAAAAACAGCATCAGGATTATACAATTTCATTTTCAAAACATCAGATGGTCTGACAAGTATTGCTAAAGTAAACCTGTTATAACTTTTCTTGCATTTACGATGACGTTTTACTGGGTCAATTTCTTTTCAAGTTCAAGGTTCACCATCTCCTTACCAATCAGATCTCCAAGTCGCAATCCTTCTTCACAATCCATTCGAAAATGAACGCCTAGAAATATTCTTGATAGCGCGTTTTCTTTGGCCATCTCATCAAACGATTTGAACTTGCGAGGTTCTGTAACAAAATCGCGAAGCCCTTTATGGCTGTGATCGGTCATCTCATATTGATCACCATAAAAATGTGTCAGTATCACAGATGCAGCCGCACCCATCATCGAATGACCGGATGGATATGTTGGGAATGGAGGTGATGGCGAATAGGGTCGCCATTCTTTGGCAAGATTTTTCTGAATAAACGTTTCCGGCCTTTCCAGGTTATATAAATATTTGGCCTTCCATGTAGCCACCATTACATCCGATAAAGCAAAGCCAATTTTCAAATAGGTCTCCAATGTTTTTTCAATGGATGGTCTTTCTTTACTGATTACCTGATTCGTAATGGCAAGCCAATGACCTGCTGGAGAGAATGTCAAACCTGGTCTGTCATCATTCCAAAATTCAGCGATCCATTGATTTTCGGCGGATAGCGGCTTTGACAATGATAATACCTCTACAGCTTGTGCATGATAGAGTTCATTTGGCTGAACTGAATATGGTGGAAGTGGCTTTGCTATAAAGTCTTCTGTATTAATAACGAAGGGCCTTACATTACCCCACTTGGGCAACAAAGGTGGCATTGGAAAATAGACAGAAGTAACCCATTTACCCTCACCTACCGGCGCTTTGTAATTTTTGTCATAATTGTGCAGATTGGCTCTGTTTCCAACTGAATCTGTTGCAGACCATTCATATATAGCTCTGGATACAGCTTCACCGAAGTGTATGGAATTTCTGACTGTTGTCGAATCCACTTCTTTCATTAATACATCATCCCATTTCTTTCTAAGTTTTTCCTGCTTGGTTTTAATCGTTGCAGGCGTGGACAAAAAAAAGTAACTTAGGATTGACGAATAAGCGGCATTCAATGCAATCGAAAGCTGATACTCTTCATGGGCCGGTGCCTGGGGTAACTTCAATAGCGGATACATATGACTCATTGATTGAAAATCGCGAGGTAAACCCGGAAGCGCAGCTTCGTATGCTGCCAATCCAACATAACCATACGCTCGCGCCGCCACAGGTCCGCGATACCCTTCCGTATACACTTCAGCATCCAGCATTAATTGATTCCATTCAAGCGCGATTTGAACAGCTTCAGATGGCTCAACCCTTGTGGTGTACAGACAACCTGCTGTATACACCAGTCCACCTACGAGGAGTACAATAAATAAAGGCCATTTTAGCTTTGTAAAATTATTCGGTGGTGAGGTTGTAGTTTTCATTTATACGAATTTAACCGGTTGTCCATTCAAGCCATTCAAAGGAAAAGTGAGAATAAACGTTGTACCCCCTTCCAGCTTACTTACAATCTTAAGATCAATATGATGTAGCTTGATGATACTATCCACAAGCGACAAGCCAATCCCGGAGCCTTTGACGGATGAGGTATTTGGACTTCTGTAAAATGCCTGGAAGACCATTTGCAATTCATCTTCTTTTATTCCCGGACCTTTGTCCATGATCTCTACAACTGCAGCGTCACCAGAGGGAAAGCACAGACTTACTTTAACGTTTTTATCAAGGCTAAACTTGCATCCATTGTCCATAAGATTAACAAGCGCTGTTTTGAGAAGGGGCTCATTTGCGTGAATTATTAATTTTTGCTCGTGCTCTGGCAAATTGACAATTTCAAAATTGATCTTATACTCAGGATGATTTTTTAGCAACGTAGCTTTTGATTGCCATATCACTTCATCAATTCGCAGAGGTTGAAATTGAATCTTCGAGCCATCAAAATTAATTCTGGCCAGCTGCATCAATTTATCAACAACTTCATTAAGTTCTTTCACGTCATACAAGATGGACCACAGTGTGCTCTTATACTCCTCCTTATCTCTTTCTTTTACTAAAGCCACTTCTACCTGAGAGGTAATTACATTGAGTGGATTTTTTAGTTCGTGTGATATATTGGAAAGAAACATTTTTTGAAGTCGAAATACATTTTGAATTCGATCCAGTAGTTTATTAAAGGTTATCACAAGCCTGGAAAGTTCATCCCTTTGATTGGTAGTCACCAACCGATGACTCATATCTGTAGGCAAAAGTGTATCAACCTCATTCATAATACGACTTACAGGCGAAAGCGCTTGCCGGGCAAATATCCATCCGCCTAAGGCTACAAGTGCAATAGAAATAAAAAATACCCACATCAGGATTTTCTGTAGATTATCGAGATGGACTGTGTCCAGCATGGATTCGGCTATTACGATAAATGATTCTCCTGATCTGTTTTTATAAAGTATACCAATTGCCTTCTTCTGGCCATTATCAAATTTAAACTCTCCTAATTCGCTGATCTCGCTGAGTGTTGAAGGACGAATATTATCCGGTGCAGGATTGAATGTATAGATTCGCTGGCCATCCAGTCTGTAAATGGAAATATTCTCTGGATATGCATTTGATAGCTGACCTGTTTCTTGTGGAATTTCTTTTTGAAAGTCAAGATCATAGGTATTTTTCCCCGCCACCATTTCCGCAATGATGTAGGCTTTTGACCTTAGATTTTCATAAAATTCATCCTGAAGGTTTTTCCGGAATTGAAAATGGACATAAAAAAATGAGGCCAGTAAAATGCCAGCAGCAATAAGAATAAATTGAAGTGTCAGACGGAACCTTATCTGCATGGTGAAGTCTCGAAAAATATAGGTTTTAATGAGGCCACATTAGGCAGAAAATCCATTTTCGAAATTTAAAGGTAGAAGAAAACGTAGAACCTCACGGTGTAGCCAGGGTAGCCAAGGTATACTTAATGGTGCCCTGGTGTCTTTATAGGATGGTTTGTCAGAGATTCAACCTTTATGGATGCCCGGCATGGTTTAGCAGATAAAAGATTACAAATCTTTTATCAAGCTATACGCCAAACGAGTCTACTGATCTAACAAGACCAGGCAAAAAAGGAAACTAATAAAAAAGAAGAGACGCCTACACTCTGCGATATGTCGTACCGATGACCAGCAAAAGAAATCCGATGAGTAACATTTCGTAGTTGTATTTGGATAATCCGTCTACAACAAAATAATGCACTATGATACCTAACAAGCCGATGAGAACGGCTAATATCCAAAGTGTTTTATTGGGAGCACTGGGTAAAAAAGATCTGTTTGCCATATGAATGTTGGGTTGAGTTGATGAAATGTATCACGCAAATGTGGTCAAACCGAGATGGAATACGTCTTTCTCAACAATTCGACTTACTAAAGTGATCTACTAAAGGTAAACAATTACAAATGGTAATCATCCAGGCAGATGCTTCGCAAAACTTTGTAGGCTCAGAAATGAAATCTATCAATAAAGTAGTACCGGAAGTTCAAATTTTCTGCTGCCATCCTCAGCACTGGTTTCAAAAATAATAATGTGAAGCGTCGAATTGGGATTAGTCTTGGCTGCTGTAACCGTAAAACTGAAATTCCCCCATTCAGGAGCACCAGCATCAGTCATGGTGTATCCCTTTTGTAATTCATCGTGACCATCTTCAATCACCCAACTGAAATTCGCTTCAAAAATTTGTCCCTGTCCCCGAATCAAAAAAGTATTTTCTACGGTCTTTTCAACGGTAACATTTCTAAATCTTTCGTTGGCATAAACCTTGGGGCTTACGCCCTGAGGATCGTTATAAACTGTATCGCCCGGAACATTGGTATTGTTCGGTTCAATACTAACCGAATCTTTTACTTCTACTTCCCGTTCCGTAGTCACTTTACTTGTGCAACCGGAAAGGATCAGAAGTAATCCTACATAAATTGATTTCATGAAAATGATCGTTTAATTATTTGATTTGAAATTGCTAATGGAAAGATATTCGTTTGATATCATTCATCTTTCAGAATGTAACCCACCCCGAAAACGGTATGAATTAATTTTTTTTCGAAGGGCTTATCCACTTTATTTCTGAGATAGTTAACGTAAACTTCTACCACATTGGAGGTCGTTTCGAAATTGATGTCCCAAACCTTATCGGCAATCTCAGCTTTGGAGATGACGCGTCCTTTGTGTCTGATAAAATATTCCATAAGCGCAAATTCCTTAGGGGTCAATTCAATTTTCTTTCCTTCCCTGAAAAATTCCTTTGTCGTGAGATTCATCTCCGTATCGGCTACAT
>JAYUXX010000211.1:0-4536 GCA_043752765.1 Saprospiraceae bacterium
AAAAGTGATGATGATAATGACTATAATGAACTGTGATTTAAAAAGTCAACCTATTTCAGCAGACTCAAATACTCACAACTCACAACTGACAACTCACAACTGCATAAACTAGTTTTGCTTCTGCCATGTTAAATAGGCATGAATAACCTGACCATCTTCGGTGAACATCTTATCGATGAAAAATCCATTAAGCAAATCAAAAATTGCTTTGGCGAAGAAGATATTGCAGTACTTACAGCTGACGCACATTATGGCTACGGCCATCCTATAGGTGGAGCCGTAGCATATAAAAATCATATTTCACTATCCGGTGTTGGATTCGATATTGGCTGCGGAAATATGGCTGTACGCACTACCATGATGGCGAAGGATATCAATCTTCCAAAAATCATGGATCAAATATTTCGCCGCATATCCTTTGGAGTTGGCCGCCCCAATAATGAGCCCGTCGATCATCCCATATTAGAGAAAATAAAGCAGGCGGACTTTAAACCACAACGAAAGATGATCGACCTGGCTGCAGCCCAACTGGGTACAGTCGGCAGCGGAAATCATTTTGTTGATCTGTTTACAGATAGTGAAGGATATCTGTGGATTGGAGTTCATTTCGGTTCGCGAGGTTTCGGACACAAGACTACCACAGGATTTATTTCCCTCTCGCAAGGTTTGACTTTTACAGATCATGGAAAGGAAGGAAGCATGGATTCCAAACCGATTTTATTCGAGCTAAAGACTCAGGTAGCTCAGGATTATATCGCGGCTATGAATCTTGCAGGTGAGTACGCATACGCAGGTAGAGAATTGGTTGTAAAAAAGGTGCTCGAGATTATCGGAGCCCATGAAACCACTTTCGAAGTTCACAATCATCACAACTTCGCATGGTTTGAACAACATTTTGGAGAAGATTACTGGGTGGTCAGAAAAGGTTGCACACCGGCATTTCCCGGACAGCTGGGTTTCGTAGGGGCAAATATGGAAGACACCTCCGTCATCCTGAGAGGCAAAGATTCTAAACTCTCAAGAAAAGGTCTATACTCCACCGTACATGGCGCAGGACGGATCATGTCGCGAACACAAGCGGCGGGAAAACGCAAATGGAAAAAAACAAGAGATGGCAACCACCCAGTCACAGTTTCAAAAGGATTGGTTGATTTTGATGCTGTTCGTGACCGGATAAAAGATAAAGTAGTGTTGCGCGGTGCTGCTGCAGATGAAGCACCGGAATGTTATAAAGATCTTGACGAAGTTTTGGATTGCCAGGGAGAAACAATTGAGGTGTTATACAGACTGCAACCCATTGGTGTAGCTATGGCAGGAGAAAATATAGTGGATCCGTATAAGGATTAAGCATCCATCGTATTTTACAAATTCAAAATCTTACTATGATCGCTGTATTAGGCATTCCATATGATGACGCTTCTTCTTACTTAAAAGGTCCTGCCCTTGCTCCCGCTGCCATCAGGCAAATGCAGAAAGAAGGTGCATCAAATCTTTATGCAGAAAATGGATCCGAAATCCGTAATGGTCTTTCCTACGCGGATCAGGGCGATGTCCATTTTCATCAGGAAGATCCGGACTCGATTTTTCAATCTATAAAGGAACGTGTATCTGCCATCCTTAAAACAAATGAAAAGATTCTTTCATTCGGAGGTGATCACTCGATTACCTATCCGGTAATCGATGCAATACGGGAAAAGTATAACGATTTACATATACTGCACTTTGATGCTCATGCAGATCTCTATGATCGGTACGATGACAGTCAATTTTCCCATGCATGTCCATTCGCACGCATCATGGAATCAAGCGGCATCGCCTCATTAACGCAAGTGGGTATCAGGACGTTGGAACCACATCAGATCGTTCAGGCAAAACGATTTGGGGTCAGACAAATCCAAATGAATTCTTTCTCAACAGATTTCCTGGCTGAACTGAAAGGACCACTCTATATTTCGTTTGACATGGATGCATTAGATCCCGCATTTGCTCCCGGAGTTTCCCACTATGAACCCGGAGGTCTTTCAACCCGTGAGGTTATCCACATGATTCAGCAGATCAACGTGCCGGTCATCGGGGCAGACATCGTCGAATATAATCCTGTCCGGGATAGCCACCATATGACGGCCATGGTAGCCTATAAAATATTTAAGGAGCTAGTTGCAAAAATGATCTAACAGTTCCCAAATGGGTGAGGGCGCAGCATGTAGTCTGTTATAGTGTTAATTCAATAACTTGGCCCCATCAAAACAAAACCAATAAGGAATACGTGAAAGTGGAATTTTAATTTTCACTTTCACGAAACCCTTATTGCCTATCTAAAAACCCAAAATGAAATTACGGAAGGAAGTCACAGAATTACTCGAAGCAGGCATCATTACTCCGGAGATAGCACAACGAATCAATACGTATTACAACACAAAAGCAGGCTCTCCGCAAAATAAACTTGTCATTGTATTTGGAATACTTGGCGCCCTGTTAGTGAGTTTAGGAATTATTCTCATACTCGCCCACAACTGGGATGAACTTTCAAGAAGCACAAAAACGATTATTGCTTTTATTCCTTTGGTCCTTGGACAGGCAGCATGTGGATATACTCTTTTCAGAAACGAAAAGAGTGTGGCCTGGAAGGAAGCCTCATCAACTTTCCTCGTCATTACAATAGGATCATGTATCTCGCTCATTAGCCAGATTTATAATATCGCAGGTAGCCTGAGTTCGTTGCTGCTGATATGGATGCTTTTGGCCGTTCCTGTGATCTATATCATGCGGTCATCCATGGCCTCATTACTCTACATCTCAGGCATTACCTGGTATGCCTGTGAAGTTGGTTATTGGTCCGGAGCCAATACTGAAACATATTTCTACTGGGGTCTCTTATTGTTAGCTCTGCCCCATTATTATTTATTATACCGGGAAAAAGGCGATGGAAATTTTTTCACTTTTCACAACTGGTTTATCCCATTATCGATCATTATCTCACTCGGAACGCTTGCAGATGAAGTTGGGGAACTTATGGTCATAGCTTATGTCAGTTTGTTTGGTTTGCTGTACCTGATTGGAAACACACCACTTTTAAGAGAACAAAAAATACGGAATAATGGGTATCTGGTAATGGGTTCAGTGGGAACCGTCGTCATGCTTCTTGGATTGAGTTTCAATTTCTTTTGGACTGAAATACAATATGAGACCTTCTGGTCGAATGAATTTTTTTCCTCCCCCGAATTTATGGTTGCTGCATTGATAACAACTCTTGCGCTGGCACTCCTCATATATCAGAAGGCAAATCAGAAGCCTTTCGAGATACGACCTGTGGAACCTGCTTTTATCCTATTCATCATCATATTTATGATCGGGTTGACTTCGCCTATGGCCATTGTTTTCACTAATCTCCTGGTTTTAATGATTGGCATTTTGACGATTCGCGAAGGCGCAAGACTATATAACCTGGGGGTATTAAATTATGGTCTTCTTATCGTGACCGCACTTGTAATTTGTAGATTTTTTGATACGGACATTGGTTTTGTATTTAAAGGCATTTTGTTTGTTGCTGTTGGGTTTGGCTTTTTCTTTGCGAACTATTGGATGATTAAAAGAAGAAAAGAATCACCTGATGACAGTGTCACGGATATAAAAAGTATTACCTAAAAATTTAAATCGATTTGCATTGAATAGCCGCATCGTCATACCCGCTTTTATACTCATGGTGTTGGTACAACTTTATGTGCCTGCCAATATGATTTTTAAGAAAGAAAGTGTTTTAACGGAAGGAAAAGAATTTCGATTTAGAACCCGACCTATAGACCCCAGTGATCCCTTTCGTGGAAAATACGTTGTATTGTCTTTCCAGGACAATGCCATTAAAGTAAACAATGCTGCAGACTGGTATCCGGGCGAAGAAATTTATGTCAGTTTAACTACAAATGAAGAAGGCTTTGCAAAAATCCAATCAGTTTCCAAGGACCAACCTATGGACACAGAAGATTATGTCAAATCCACGATTGAATATATTATGAATGACAGTGTGAGAGATCTCACAGTATACTTTCCATTTGATCGATACTATATGGAAGAATCAAAGGCCTACAACGCAGAGTTAGCTTATAATGAGGCTACATTAGATACCAACCAGATCTCCTATGCTTTAGTCAGTGTCAAAAAAGGAGATGCAGTGATTAAAGATGTTATCATAGATGGAATTCCGATTCGGGAAGCTGCTATTAAATGGCAGGAAGAACATCAGAATTGAAACTTGGTCTGTTTTAGTTTTGAGCTCCCTGCCCTATGCTCCCTGCCCCACGCCCCATGCACTTGCTCCCTGCTCCCTGCTCCCTGCTCCATGCCTTGTCACCAATTCCCCGCATAGTCCAGATTCACCCCGCTTTTCTTTTTTAAATATTCATACGACCTGCGATTAATCTGTCTGATGTGATGATAATCATGGGCAAGCCAGTTGGCTAACAATGAATAAGCAGTCATCTCGCCAGCTTCAGGATGTACATATTTGTTTTTCCAGGGAGAATTCTCTACAGTCTTTAA
>JAYUXX010000212.1:0-1762 GCA_043752765.1 Saprospiraceae bacterium
TATGAGGCGGGACTTTCACTAATGCGCGAAAAGTAAAAACTAAAAAAAGCCAGAATTCCGCTTCCGGCATTCTGGCTTCAGGCAGTTAAGCCAATTGGATTTTGTAATGATCATTCTGATCATTAAGGCATTAAGGAATATTATATTCAACTTTGATACGTGAAACTTTATCTGCAATCACCGCAAATGTCACATTTGAATCGTCTACATTATAGGTATACAAAGTTTTATCTTCGGCATTATTGATTGCTTTTGGATACATACTTTTTAGGTCAGCAAGACTATCACCTACTTTAATACCTCTTGCAGTAGCCCACGGTCCACCTTTTATTTCCATAGCTTTCAGCCATGCATCATTACTTCCTTTGGGAGTAAAAAATTGAAGGATGATGTCATCATACTTATACTCGGTTACCGTGGCGCCCTGATGTGTATCACTTGCCAGCGTTTGAACTCTGCTAAGTGTATCATTTGCTACACCCAGTGCATTCAGGTTCATATTCTTTTTCCAGTCCCTGATTTTAAATGTTGTGGAACCGTTTTTCAACCCAAATTCAGCAAATTCATTCTTGTCAGGAGACTCGTCTTTCATGTCATCTTGCAAATCATCCTTAACATCAGTATCTGTGACGTTGCGATCAACTGTCACGGAATCGCGCATGTTTTTTTCATCTCTTGTTTCTGATGACCTTCGGCAACTGAAAACGAATAAGGGAAGAAGTAGAAGGAGGAAAATTTTCATAGCATTTATGTTTTGATTGGGTTATTTCTTACCTTTTTGAAAGTTGGAATCATTCGGTTTGCCTATATGATCCTTCTGATTAGTTTGAGAGATCGGTTGGACTCTGTGTATATCCTGAGGAGTAGGGGGCTGCCTGCGTTGAGGGTCATCATGCATCATCGGCGTTTTTTGCTGAGGACTATTGTTTTGTTTCCCTTTGTTGCTTTTTCTGCTGGATGGCGATTTTGACATTTTCTTGAAAATTATATAGCTAAATTAAAAGATGATTAAGTGTGGTTTTAGGTCTTAATTTAAGAAACACCCTACGCGGTAGAATGTTCTGAGTCCATTTGAAACTAAAGAAAACTTTTATATTGGCCGAAAAGGAACAAGCCTTGGCAAAGAAATCAATAAAAGATACTCCACAACCAATCATTGAACCCGAGGTGATCCCCGTCAGTCCGCCCTCGAAATGGCTAGGTTATTTGCCATATATCATTACAGGTATCTTTTTTATTCTCTCCCTGATAGGACTGCTGAATCATGAAATGTGGCGTGATGAATACCAGGCATGGATGGTAGCAGCCGATGCACATTCGATCCCACAACTATTTCAAAATCTTAAGTATGAAGGCAATCCTGTGCTTTGGCATAGTTTTCTTTTCATTATTTCGGCATTGACGGATGACCCGTTCGGGATGCAGCTTTTCCATATCCTCATATCTACTTCCTTTATTTTTCTAATTAACCGATATGGTCCATTTCCGATTCTGCAGAAGGTGTTATTGACGTTTGGTTATTTTATGTTTTATGAGTACAATCTTATCAGCAGGGGATATGGACTCGGGTTATTGCTGATTGTTTGTTTTTGTATTTTATATCAGCATCGACAGAAATATATTTTGTTGATGGCAGCTGTATTATTCGTACTGGCGAACAGCACCATTTTTGGTATCATGATCGCAGTAAGTTTTACCGGACTTATTATTCTGGAGAGGATTTTTCCTGCTAAGAAATTGAAAGGTGTTAAACTGCCATGGG
>JAYUXX010000213.1:0-10715 GCA_043752765.1 Saprospiraceae bacterium
TATATGCACTTTCCAACTCTGCGAGTGTAGATCCAATTCCTACGCCAGACATAGTAGTTATAGCCTCTGTATCAGATTTGATGCCTATGAACCAGCCAGCAAATTGCCACTCTTTACTATTCCCATTCTCCTCCATTTTATTTTCCTGAAATACTATGGTCAACCCATTATTCCATAATGCCATTTTTAATGGTCCTGCTCCACATTCCGTATTTACCTGCACACTGACAACTTTAGAATGAAGTATGTTGTCCACCATTTCTATCATAGGATCTAATGGCATTCCGAAAGAAATTTCCCTGGAAGACCCTGACTCATTATCTACCACTTGTAGCGCATTTGAAGTAAGCACCAAAGATTGTTGTTGATTTATTCCGTCTCCTCTATCATTCATCTGGCTGGAATCACGAATCTGCTGTATATCGTGCAAAGTGTCCTGAGGCGACTGGATCATGACAGAATTATCTGAAATATTCTGTTTTTTCTGACAGCCAACAAAAAAAATTGTAAACAGACTTATAATAATGTAGTATTTCATTTGGATGAATTTACAAGGAATGGGTTATTCGATGCTATGCCCCATATTAGATGGCAACTGACTTGGATTAAAATGGATATCCAATTGCAAGATTAAAAACCAGATTTTCTTTACGCCAACCTGGGTCGCCAAAGCGGATATCATTGAAGACCCACTTTTCTCCATCCGGAAGCCACGGCTTTCGCAATGGAAAGGCAAGATCCATTCGCAGCACAACAAAGGAAAGATCGAATCGCAGACCTGCACCCGTGCCTACCAACAAATCATTGATAAAATTTTTAGTAAATAATGATCCCTCTTTTCTTGCATCAGGGTCCAGGTCATCGTTTAACAACCAGATATTTCCCGCATCTATAAAAATGGCTCCGTGTACAAAGCCGAATATTCGATTTCGATATTCTGTATTCAACTCAAGTTTGATGTCACCAGATTGGTCAGCTGTAAACCCAGGGACTGTATTCGGATCATCCGGTGCATAATATGTACCAGGACCAATAGACCTTGCTCTGAACGCCCGAACACTATTACTCCCTCCGATAAAAAATTGTTTGACAAATGGAAGATTTACGGAATTACCATAGGCATATCCAAAGCCGGCAAAAACACGGTTTGCAAGCTTTGCATCTTCTCCTAATTTTAAATAATATCTGAAATCATTTTCCAGTTTTACGTACTGGGAATACGCAGCACCGAATATTTCACGACCCTTTCCCTCTTTAATATTAGCTCCTGTAAGTAGGCCCAAAACATTTGCTGAGAGGTCTATCGCTCCCATAAAATACGTTGTATGAATCTTCTTTATTTCTGCCGTATTTGTAAATGTGTACCGGTAACTTGATCCGATCGTAAATTGATTTTCTATAGCCTTTTTGAGTGTTGCATCATTTTCTGCTAAGGCCCTGTATTCAGGAGTAACTTGTGCAGGATTCACATAGTTGACATCAATCACATTGAGCTCATGTTCTTTACGAATATTTTCTTTCCAGATATAGCCCGCAATCGATCTGAATGAATTTAGTGTATACGAGTTTTGCCGCTTGAGGAAATCATATCCCAATACAAACTTGGTCCTGGGTACAAAGGCACCTCCACTCCGAATTGGAAATGGCGTGATGAAACGAGGAATACTCAATGCAAGCTGAGCACCTAATTTATAATAATTACGATTTAATAGACTGTCACTTCCACCGGACTGGAAATCAGCGCCTGTGTAAGCAGACACAGTAAACAACTCAGCTCCCCGGAATAGATTACGGTGTCGCCAATTAAGCGTCAATTGTGTGCCTGTAAAGTCAGCGTCTGTTTTTTTACCTGTTATTTCAGCCCGTACCGATTTCTTAGGAAACGGTGTGAGAAAATAAAATACATTTAGTCGTGCAGAGTCGCCTGTCTCTACAAATTTATTTTTTACAAACTTAAATGCGCCGATACTCACCATGTTACTGAGGGTAAGGTTATGATCCGTTCGATTGTAAATATCTCCAGGCTCGAAATAGATCATACGTTCGAATGTCAGCGGCTTCCACTTATTTTCCGGATCGGTAATATAAAAGCTACCGTACTGCTCTGCATCCATGATGTTGATCGATTCATCTGAAATATTGAAGTCCGGAAAAATAAATGTGTTAGCTATTCGATATATTCTTGTCGCCTTTGGTGGAATTGTAGGTTTAATTCGTAAGAATATGTCCACTTTGTGTTCTCCAATCGTGCTGTCGATCTGGAGAAGAATATCTTCTCCAGAGAAGTAATAAAATCCATTCTCTTTAAGTCGGATATCAATACGCTCCCGCTCAGCTTTGATTACATCCAAGTCATAGGGGTTACCTGTTTTTAGAAAGGTTTCCTTTTTAGTGGCCATGACAGCCTCCCCCAATTCAAAGGTACTGTCAACTAAAAATGTGACATTTCGGATCAGATATTGTGTGCCGGGAAGCGCCTTATAGATCACTTTTACTTTGCGTTTCTTGTCTATAATTTCCGCCGAACAACGCGTATTAAAGTATCCCCTATTTTCAAGTCGGTTGCATAATATCTGACTGTTGGCATCAATGCTAACGTTACTGAAAAGGACGGGTGGTTCTCCAAGTTTGTTTTTTATAATATGTTTTATTCCTTTTTTTTGTTTAACCGTATCAATCAGATTATAAAACATCAGTTTGTATCGGATCCCCAAAAAGGAAGCATTCGGTTTTGGTCTTACCAGTCCTTCAAGTTCTTTCTCTAATGCTTTTTCCTTTTTTGCATTGTTATTTTCATCATCGATTTTCACTTTTGCACCGATATACAGTTTTTCATTCGGTGGCAGCTTTTTGGTGACACTACATGATGCTAAAGCGAAAAAGACGAAGATTGCAAAACCAGCTTTCATGAAAGTTTGCCATTGCATCAAGTGAAGGAGTAGAGGAAGCTTAGTTCTCATCCGGTTCTTGTCTTTCTTCTTTCCTGGCTTCCCGCTCTTCGTGCTTGTGAAGTTTTTCTTCCTGTGTCTTTTTACCAAACAGATCTTTGAGTTGATCATAATCTGCAGTGAAAACAAATCCTAATCCTGTTTCCACTACCTGACCCTGCACGATGATGTATTCATTTTTGCGATAAGCACGAAGCAGATACCTTCCATCTTTGGTAAGTTGGTATTCAGCAGATACATCCCCCGCAATATTGGTTGTCTTGCGGTTAGCTTCCTGAGGACCTTCAAGTTCAAAATTGCTCCCTATACTAACCTTTAATCTATCATCCAGCAATTGCTTGGACAATCCAACGGTTAGATCCGTCCTGTTTTGCAATTCACCAGAAGTATAGTCCTCGATTGAGTTAATATCAAAACTAAGATCAATGCCGGCAATCAATCCGCCCACTAGATTATTAAGTTGCTCTGATAGGAGTTTACTTGCACTCTGTCTTGCCAGTGAGGAAATGCCTCCACCGCGGGCTTCATTTTGAAATGGATTTTCAGAAATAAAACGATTTAGCAACAGTACTGCAAATACTTGTTTGTTGAGCTCAGAAGGTTCCGTACGTAATTGAGCTAGTCTTGACTGCACCGTATTCGTTACTTCACGAGAAACACTATAATTTTTATCCGGAAGTTCAATATCAAAGGTGATTTCCGGTTTGAGTAATTTGCCCTTCATTGTCAGCAGAACCTGAAAAGGTAATTTTTGCTTATAGATATTGATTACATTTTGTTCCGCATCAGCCAATTGATTTTGTACCAGGCTGAGCGGTGCAGTTTCAGCTATATAAATAGCAGTAACGTTTACATCAGCCTCCAGTGGTTCGCCTGACCAGGAAATTGTACTTCCCTCCTTGATCAAAAATTCTCTTTTTAACTGATTAAATGAGAAACTATAAGATCCTTGATCAAGCTCATAAATTCCTGTAAGGGTTACTTTTCCGCTGGGATCAATTCCACCGGTGAGATTTGCAGCTCCTTTTATATTCAAATAATCACCATTAGCTTCATCAATGATCAGATTCAATTCAGCTTCCTTGTCGACACTGATATCCACAGCTACATCCATTCCGATCAATTGAGACCGATTCAAAGAGTCCAATGGTGGTGGGGCTATCAGGGTAATCTGAAACGTATCCATATCAACAAATTCCACAATTCCTTCGCGCTCGACTATGCCCGGATCACTCTGAGGCACGACAACTGTAAGTTTAGTTTTTTCATTTACACGTATTGAACCATCGATGACCGGATTTCCAAGTCCTCCTTTGATGTGCACTAACGCATCGACAAACAATTGGCCATAATATAATTTATTATTCTCCTTGGTGGAATTCATTACCTGGAAGTTATCTGATTGTAAGTCCAGGTCAAACCGGTAATCCCTATAATCTCTCGTGTAAATATTTCCTTCCAAAGAAGCCTGGTTCCCTTCTGTATCAACGATTGTAAAATTATCAAGACCGATTCCATCGGAAGTAAATTTTATAGCTTCATCCTGGATCGTATAGTATGAATTGAATCTAGTAAGCTTAAAGCCAACTTCTTTAAAACGTACGTCACCCAAAATCTTGGGAGCGGCTAAAGTCCCTTTAATAGAAAGATCGCCCGTCAGTATTCCGCTTGCGTCATCTATCTGGCCCATTGTAAATCCTTCAATGCTGCTCATGTTAAGCGTAACAATATCTACGTTCAGATCGTAATTGCTTTGATCACCTGAAACGAAATAAAATCCGTTCATGCTCACTTCATTTCCGTACCCGGTAATCTTTACATCGGCCGCGTATGTATCTGCTTTTTCATTATTTACTTTTAGTGCAATATCTCCGACTGTATCGCCATGAAAACTAAAATCCTTTATCGTGAGGTCAGATGTGAATACAAGATTGGTTTTAAGATCCCGTATAAATGCCGTTCCATTGATCATACCACCCGCAAGTAATGAGTCCTTGGTGATGAGACGTGTGATCGTTTCTATTTTAAAGTCTGAAAATTTTAAATCTAATGGAGCATCCAACACCTGAGGTGTGCTATTGATAACCATTGATTGACCGCCGTTGGAAATATTAAAATTACGGAACATCAATCCATCAGACCCAAATTGAATGGCATTGTCCTGTGCTACTGTCCATGGCTGATAGTTGAGTAATAATCCATCAGGCAAAAGTTTAAATTCAAATAGTGAATTGGCTGATGTTAATTCACCTGCTATCCGATACTGGTTTTTTTCTGCCGCATTCTTTACTAACAGATCGATACCAAGGATATTATTTTGTGCTTTACCCGACAGCGATGTGTTGAGGATCTGTAACTGCAGGCTACTTAACTGATCAAAAGTAAAAGCATAATTTAATGCATCATTGGCTGTATGAAGATCCAGGACAAGATTTGAGACTGTGTAATCTTTGTATCGCAACCTGGGAATACCGCCTGTAACGACGATATCACCCGTTTGACTATCAAAGCTTCCGGTTAAATTCAAATCCTCCATTTCTTTTAAGTCCGGAACTATATCTTCAATCAACGGCGACCGTATTAACCTCGCGGAAAACTTAACTTGTTGTGGCTCGTATTTAACTGCAGTGACAGGTCCGGGAATCGTATTGAAATACTTGTTGATGGTTCCCTGCACTGCAGGAAAAATCTGAGTAAGATTATATTGCCCCTTCATATCAACTGAAAGAAATTCAGATCTAAGGCTAATTGAATCTTCCCCCGCAGTGGCCACAGAGACAACGCTTATCGTATCAAGCCTGTACCGTCTTCCGGGAACAGCAATGACTGCATTTGCAATTTCTATGGTTCCGTTTAGGTAATCGGGGTCTGCGGTTTCCAGATCAGCATTGACCTGACCCTGAAAACGAAAATCCTTTTCATATAAATTAAGTTTTTGCAGATTGATGCTATCTACATTCATTGTCAAATTCAATTTGGGATACTGACCGTTCATATTTGCTATAGCATGAAGGTCAAGTGAGATATTCGGATCAAGCGCTTTCGCATCAACTTCTATATCTCCTTTATTAGCTTTTCCTTTCACTGACAAATTATGATACGTGTATTCATTGTAGTGCACTTCCCGAATGTCCCCGTCAAATGTAGCAGTAGCTGTTTTAGGATCTGTTCCATTTCCAACGATATTACCTGAGAAGGAAACGTTACCTAGGATATCTTCTTTTCTAATCAACTTGCCAAGGTTAAATTGAGAAGTACTAATTTTTGCATCATAAGATTCCCTGCCTTTGATGCTCATGTTCTTTAGAGTTGCGTTTACGTAAGCCGAACCAAAACTTGAATTCATATTCATATTGGTGGTAAAGCTTGTTATGCCTCCCTTGAAGGTTCCTCTTAACGTAAATTGATCAGGAATCCGGATGCTAGACGGGATGGTGCCAGGGGGCAGTATATCCATTAAATCTGTTTCGCTAGCCGACAAATGATCAAATTGTAAATTGGCGTAGAGTTTATTTGCATCGGGTAATCCTGCTATACTTCCAGTTGCCCGAATCCTTATATTTCCAAGACCAGAAATTTCCAGGTCTGAAAAGCGAAGGTCCCCGACTCTTCCAGCCACATCACCATTGAGATGAATGATGGCATTTTGATTTTTTTGGAACGGATCCTGTTGAGCCAAAGACGGTGCAAACAACAGAAGATCTTGTACGGCTAACCGACTGTTAGCGAAATGCCCATTAATACCTAAGACTCCCGGATCTTTTGAGATTGAATCAATAGAGGGATATGATAACTGGAGTTGATCACTTATGTGAGACCGTGGAGTTTCGATAGTATAGTTTTCCAAACCTAAACTATTGTGCCCATAAAAAAAATCACCCGACAGCCTGTTGAGTTCAACTCCGCTTTTGTCGTTTAATTTAAGTTCATTTATTTTTCCATACAGGGTATCAGAATTATAAAAGAGATCCTCAGCATCGGCAAATAGATCAGTCAGCCCTATGTGACCATAATCCATACCTCTGGCAATTGGCTTTAGTGTCAGATCATCATATTTGAAATCAATTCCATCTAATCCAAGTTTTGATAATTTGATAGTCCATCCTTTCTCCATGACTTTCGCCACTTCGGTAGCAGTTGCCACAACAGCATCTTGTGCCGTTTCACCCAATGCAAATATTCCCTGTGTGTTTTCGAGTTTAACTAATCGAACATCAATTTGCTGATTTGGCAAATCAAGTTTATCAAATTCGACAAGCAGACTACCCAATGCAAGTTTTGATTCAATAGCCGTTACGGTATTTGCATAATCAATATTAATATCCGAAATATCGATCTCTCCCAATTCAACATCCGGATAGGTAATGGGCATTGACATATTTAATGTATCCGTTGTAACCGTTTCACGGCTTAACGCTTTCGTTTGTCTTAGGCGAGCATCCAACCCGGATAAAGTGATTTTAGGAATTGTAAATTTTTTCTTCTCTAAATCAAATTTATCGATGCGGGTGTCAAAGTGTCTGATGTAAAATGAAATATCATTGCCAGTCACTTCATCATTCATTTTCACGTTGATCCGATCGAGATTGATTTTGCTTACAGAGAATTGCATTCCGGCTGTGGTGTCAGGCAACCCCGTTTCTTCTCTCACAAAAGATTTGAGAATATAATCGAAATTGTAAGCACTATCCGGAAGTGTGTGTTTGATAAATGCAGTAATGCCTCTTAGATCAATTTCATTAATCTCGATCTGCCTGCTTAAGAGTTTCAATAGACTGATGTCTACTTTGATCGTGTCTCCTGCAAGCATCGTATCACCGCTCTGATCTTCAAGATAAACTCCTTCCAGAACGATACGTTTAGGAAAATCTACATTTAAGTTTTCAATGGAAATTTCAGTTTTAATTTTCTTCTGGAGTAGACTGACGACTTTATCTTTGGCCAGATTCTGAACAAATGATGTCTGAATGAGCAGGAATACTAATCCAATCAGAACCACGATTATTCCGAGAAGCCAAAGGAGAACTTTTACAGACTTGCGGACATAACGGTTCAATGTGATTCGAATAAGTTTGAGGATACCCTTTAGAATGCTTTCTGCTCAAAAATGTTGTGTACAAGTGTGAAAATCAGTGTTATATCTTCATTATCAGTGTGTATTTCAGCCTTCTGAGTCTTCCTGAAGCCAATTTCAATGCAAATATTGAAAAAGCCTTAAATCCAAAAGGACCTGCAAAGTCTCAGTGCGTCTTACAAAATCAGAGGCTATGGTCTCAAAACAACTAGCTGAAACGTGTTAATTTGATTACAACTTCAGGCTGCCGAGTTCATTTTTCAGCTTAGTTTCCAGGTCTTTAATGGTTGTGTATTGTAAACATCTTTGGCCGCGGGTATCAAACTCAAGTTCATTCGCATCTTTGATCAGAAGCACCGTCTTTTTGTTCAACACCTATGCATATCCCACTTCCAGATACACATTCGGATTAGCTGTTGTCAGATCTGCAATGACGAAATCTGAATTTGCAATTCTTTCCTTTACAAATTCCATGACATCGCCAGTAAATGAATTAAGATCTGCGCGTTCACATAAATATCCAAGCGAATTAACAGCCCCCTGAATACCGTAGTGAAAACAATCATCAAAAGAAGATGCAAAAGGCATGGCTACGAAAATCTTTTTTTTACTTTCGGATTGTATTCCTACAGACCTTAGGGTCTCAGTTGTATTTTTTGCAATTTGTTGCACTTCTGCTTCGTCGGGAAGAGGAATTTCTCCTGATGTAAATAATTTTTGAATTACATTCTGAAGGATTGCTGCAGTTGTTGCACTTCGTTCGACAAAAATAATTTCCTTTAAATCTGCAGGGGAATTTTTATTAGTGATGCTATCAAGAAGTCCTGCAATCTGGCAACTAAACGCTTCGTTTTCATCTAGTCCCAAGAGAGGTCCCTGGATGGTCATTAAAATTGTTTCAATCCGTTGACCAACTTTTGCAAGTGAAGCCAACGCATTCTTTCTGTATTCTCTGATTTCTTTGTACCCAAAATCCTCCATGGGTTCAATACCGATAAACAGAATATTTTTCGTCAGGGTTATATTTTTGTTTTCGGTAAAAAAATATTCTCCGACATGTATAGGAAGTTTTTCAGTTATAGAAGCACCTAGCCTATTAAATTCCCTTTCAACTATCTTTTCAAGTCCATAACTGGTCTTGCCATACTTTAGAATTAATGCATCAGCTTTTACATTAAATGCATACCCGTGGAAAACTGAAACTTTAATACCTGACATGCGTAGGTGAATTATTTTTGAACTGTTGATTTTCCCGTACTACAAGTTTAGAATAATTTTGTTGATTTCAATACAATGTCTATCAATATCAATGACTGACTATTCCATGGGAGGAAGATCTTCTTCATCTACATGTTTATCTGTCAACAATGCACCTGCGAGGCTTGCCGTAAATAAACCGATAAATGCAATTCCGGTAAATTCGAGAATCATAGCGACAATGCGCCCTCCCATAGTAGAAGGGTGAAATTCAACATATGCAACATTCGTAAACATATTGACCGCCCACCACAATGTGTCACCAATATTCGCGAAGTTCTGATTATTCTCTCCTTCGACAAGCCATCCAGCTCCGGCACCTGCCACAATAACAAAAGCTGCGAAGACTGCCAGACTGCCCAAATGAGCCCGACGAGCTATGCGAAATGCAGTACTCCAAAATCTGCGAAGACGGGCCGCTGCGCCGATCACCCGCAGAAGCCGAAACACACGAAACAAGCGGACTAAACGTAAGCTTCGAAGCAGAGGTATTGCGCCAGCGCCAACCACCATATTGCCTGTGATCGGGATCAATGAAGGGATTTCATACCAATTGCGACGAACGTATGCTTTCCAATTGCCACTTCCAATAGCACTCCAGACAAAATCAATGATAAAAATGGCAACTATGATGAGGTCAAGAATATCGTACCATGTAAAGTGTGTACCTGTGCGATCACGAGTCAAGTCATACAATCCTATGGCTACACTAATGAGTGCAAGACCCGAGATGAACAGGTCCTTTCGCAATTGTCTTTCAGCATGACGCTGAGTAACCGTATCAGGCTTATGTTGCATATTGATTGTAATCTGACATGGCCTCCAAATTAGTCAGAAGCTTATGTCCACAACCAAAATAAAACATCAATGTTGAAAAACTGCTGGACGATTTTGGAATTCATGGTGCTAGATTACATTTCCATGCAAGCTGCACGTAACAACTTCATGTATTGCAGACCCTTTTGTTTAGCAAAATTAATGTTGTGTTCAGGAATATCATCAATGCTTGGGTATTGCTCTACGGCGCGGGTAATACTTTCTTCACGTAAAATATGGAGCATTGGGTAAATTGAACGATTTGTATAATTAGCAGGGTCATCTTCATTTGAACCGGCAAACAAATATTCAGGATGGAAACTGGCGATTTGATAGATACCATCGTATCCTCGTTGCGATGACAACTTTTCTGCTAACTCAACAAGATCAAGATAGGCTCGAAAATCCGGAAATTGGCCTGGCAAAATAATGAGTGTGGTTTCTAATTCTTCATTTGTGTCCAGAAACTGTAATTCGCGAACTAATGATTCAAGTGTACTCTCCACTGAAGATTTCTGTAAAACAATGTACCGGATGGTTTTTCGAAGAAGTGCTTTAGCTGCAAACGGGCAAAAATTACATCCTATGACAACGGACTTAATCCATGCAATGGTGTGGGC
>JAYUXX010000214.1:0-1756 GCA_043752765.1 Saprospiraceae bacterium
GGCTATACGGGTACAAAGGCGTCCGAGAACCTGACCTTCCGCATCAACGATAAACCAGCGGCGCTCGACATCTTCCTTGCGCACGGACCGGGTCTTATAACTCAATGTATTCACAGCAATAAAATTTTATAATTGAATAACTAAATCCCACCTTTTCGAAAGCGGGACGCAAAGGTAACTTTTAGAAAGCCACAAAACCAAGGATTGAGGAAAGATTTCTGAAAGAAAATTGTATAACGGATTGATATTCAGTCAAAATAATGCGCAAGTATTTTTTCTTCAGCGTTTTAAACTCCTTAAAATGTCCTGAAACGTTGATTTCAGTCATTTCACCGGGCAGGGTGTAAGTAGGTTTCGATCCAAGACAGCCAGTTGCATCAGTTTGCTGGAACAGGGTTATGAAAATAGCTCCTCTACTTTTTTCTTTCTGTATGCAAAGATTTCCATGACTTGTTTGTCGACCCAGAGTAATCCGGCTAGCTTTCCAATAATTCCAAATCCGATATCATAGGATAACTTGTCTTTCATCATCACCCCTCCTTTTACTTCTTCGAAATGATGTTCATGGAGCCACGTCTTATAGGGACCTTTGATTTGCTCATCTATAAACATTTCGTTTTCTCTGACGGAGAGGATTCGTGTGGTCCAATGCATAGGAATATTCATCATCGGTTTAATCTTGTATTGGATGATCAACCCTTCATACATTTTTGGGGGAACAACACTTATGGTTTTAAACTGCATTTTCTCCGGCGTGATCAAATTGAGATTGGCAGGAGAAGAAAAGAAGGACCATGCATCAGCTAAACCGATGGGAAGGAATTGCTCAAATTCAAGTTGTTTCATAAGGCTTCGTTCAGGGCTTTTTTATAAACTTCTAATGCTCTTTTCCGTGCGAAGTTGTGGTCCACGATTGGAGGAAGGTATCCTGGTTCATAATCCCTGACCCATGTACGTACATATTTAAATTCAGGATCAAATTTTCTTACCTGTTCGGATGGATTAAATATCCTGAAATACGGAGCAGAATCGCAACCGCATCCTGCACACCATTGCCAGTTTCCATTATTAGAGGCCAGTTCGTAGTCAAGTAGTTTCTCTGCAAAATAAGATTCACCCCAGCGCCAATCGATCAGCAGATGTTTCGTAAGGAAACTGGCGACTACCATTCTTACCCTATTGTGCATTAAACCGGTTTCATTTAGTTCACGCATTCCTGCATCTACCATTGGGTAACCCGTTTCACCCTTACACCAGGATTCGAATTCTTTTTCATCGTTTCGCCAGGGAATTGCTTCATACTTTATCTTGAAACTTTCAGTGACTACGCGTGGAAAATGAAACAGAATTTGCATGAAAAACTCACGCCATATTAATTCATTAAGCCATTGACCATTTAGTAATGAAGCTTGTGTTACCATCTCTCTGATGCTTACAGTTCCGAATCGGAGATGAATACTCAGCTTACTGGTTCCATCAAGAAAAGGTAAGTTTCGGGTGGCCTCATAGTTCCTTATTATTTCAGGATTTAATTGCATAGATGGCCATTGCATTGCAATGTGTTTAAAACCGATTTTTTCAATTGTAGGAAACAGAAAAGGCGTAGTCTTGAGAAAATTCGCCAGCAGTTTTTCGCTGGGATAATGACTATGGTTAGTGTGTTGATGTTTATGCTTCCACAATTTTGAATATGGAGTGTATATCGTATAGGGTGACCCATCACTCTTTACAATCTCTGATTTCTCAAAAATAACCT
>JAYUXX010000215.1:0-4521 GCA_043752765.1 Saprospiraceae bacterium
CAACGCAGAATTTCAGCTATTGATAGTTCGCTTATCCCAATGCTTGAGCCTATTTTAAATCCGATTTGGGTGATGATTGGGTATCACGAGAGTCCATCTGTATGGTCGATGGTTGGAGGATTGATCATAATCTCGGCTCTCATTAGTCGTATGATTTATTTAAGAGCAAGGCCTATAGAGTCCGGATAATAAAAACTATCCTTTATCCTGCTGTGCAAAAACTTTCTTAAGCAGATCTGTTTTTCGTTCGGATTGATCACCGCGAATCTTTGATTCTTTCACTTCAATAAGGCTAAACAAACCATCAAGCGATTTTTGTCCAACGTGATCATCCAGGGAAGGATTTATTTTTTTTACAAAAGGAATACTGTTGTATGCGCTGACCACTGACTTCCAATATGTTCGGGCATTCACTTCATCGAGTGCGGATTGGATGACGGGCAGAAAGGCAGTATAAAGTTCGATGCGGGTATTAGATTCGAGATAACGGGTAGCAGCATCCTGTTCGCCGAGAAGAAGATTCATTGCATCCCGGAATGTCATATCTGTAATCGCTTCAACAAAAATAGGAGTTGCCTTTTTTGCAGCAAGTTCTGCCGCCTTATTCATTTTCTCAATTAATTGTTGTTCGACGTCTCCAAATCCAGGCACCATCTTCACTTTAGCAACAATTTGACGCGCTTCTTCTGGTATTAATATTTTGTAGGGGCTTTCGAAATAACCTTTATCAGCAGATAATTTTTCAACAGCTTCATTTACACCATATTCAAGTGCTTGTTTAAGCCCAAGCCCAACTTCACCATCTCCGGAGGGCAAAACAGTTGCTTTCGCCTTATTGAGGAAATCCTTTAATTGGGCATGACTTTGCGAAGGAAAAACAAAACTTAGGGACAACGCTAGTCCTGTCACAAATAACAACCTTAATGGCATGTACTTTATCATGATTATGGTAACGTAAGTATTTGTGAATAAGAGCGAGGAAGATAGCACCTTAACTATACCTTAACCACTCCACTAGTCTAATTGGTTTTTAAAATCCAAAAAGTTTTATCCTAAATACTAACACGGAATTGCCAGGAATCCCGGGTTGCGACGCCCCACCGTAACCCAAGTGGGAAGGAACTATCAGAATACCCTCTCCTCCTTTACCAAATAAGGGAATACCTTTCTTCCATCCATCAATAAGATTCGCGAGCGGAAATGTCGCAGAAGGACTTGAATCAAAAATATTACCATTCAAAAGTTCGCCCGTGTATGCGATAGTGATATTATCCGAGATGGTGGGATGTTCATTGTTTCCCGGTACTTCAATAATGTAGTGAAGACCTGATGATGTTGACTGAGCAGTAAGCCCCTTGTCTTCAAGATATTCCCTTATCATTTTCTGTTCAAGATCTTCCTGCTTATCGGGATTACATGACATAGTTGCCATACCAAACAACGCTGTGGCTATCAAAAGGATATTATAATGTTTCATTTTCATATTTGGATTAACGATTAAAGGTATACGAATGCTTCCGGCAAAATCAATAGTTCAAGTCAACATCATCTTTTGTTTCCATCCAGGTTGTGTTGAAATTGAACTCCGAAATAAAAGGAACGCGGTTTGCCAGGATAGTAGTATCGTGGCTGAGCACCACCCGGTGAGGGAGCATTAATCTGGAATAGAGGTGAATACTGAGTATCCAACAGATTATGCACATTTGCGGAAAGTTCTAACATTCCCTGCTTCACTAATTGAATTTTATATGCCATTCCGAAATTCACTAACTGATAACCCTCCCCTATTTTTGAGTTGACATCATCGAGGAAGACATTTGAAAAATACCTGTGATTTATATTGACATTCCAGTTAGGCATAAGATCATAGGAAATATGTGTAGACGTTCTATGATTTGGGGTGCCTGGCAGCAAATTATTAGTTGGCTTGTCGGGAGTCTTATTAGACTGAAAGCTATAGGAACCTTGTATTACCAATTTGGGTATGAAAGGTGTGATCCGATATTCAAATTCAATTCCTTTGTGAATAGAACGTCCTTGATTAATTTTTTCAAAAATATCATCCGCTATTCGGAGTGTTATGATTGAATTGTCAATATTCATATAATAAGCACTTATCCGGGAATAGGTTTCATTGATATTACCCCACATTAAAGCAACTTCTTCGCTCCAGCCTGTCTCAGGTTTAATGCCAGGGGTAATTGCGCCTGCCGAATTGAGGAGGTCATCCAGCGAAAGATTTGAGTACCCTCGACATACTGAGGCAGAAACGGCAAGCTGATTGCTGATTAAAAAATTTACACCTGCTGTGGGAAAAACATTCACTGGAAAATTCGCTTCAACATTTTGATTTGATAAACTATTCAGGGAAAGATGAAGTCCCGCGAATACTAGAAATTTTTCATTAATATCAATTTCAGATTGGATAAACGTATTCAGATGATTTCGTTTTTCTTTTGAGTCAGAGAGCATTGCGCCAGCCTGACCATTTTGCAGTGTTTGAAATGTACTGAACCTATACTTATCTCTCAGGTATTCCATTCCGATGCTAATATGACCTTTACTTTTTAAGTTGAAGCTGATCCTGTGACGCATCCCATACGTTGTATTTCCTTCATCAAGAACATTGAATGGCCTAACTTCATCTGAATTGAAGGACGTTCCAAAAAGTGCACCTTTATACACAAGAAATTTTGAGTGGGCATAGATCAGGTTAATCCCTGTGATCCATTTTGTATAGTCCTCGTTTCCTTTTATGGCACCCCATGTAGGAGCTGCGACGGAGGGCGTATTGTTATAAGCGGTTTCATTTATAGAGCTGGGAATGAATGCTTTCAAATCTATTCCATGAAGGAATGATCCAAGCGTAAGCTTGGAGGATTTCATCCATTGCTGCATCCATGTAAATGAATGTTTTTTATAATCATTGTTTTCACGATAGCCACCGTCATGGAGAAATTGATAGTGGAATGTTGATGTCAATTGATCATCATGCCCATAGCGCAACGAAATGTTCTGGTCAACCTGCACACGTTCATATGCACCAATTTGAATCCGCGAATTCCATATATTCTCTGATGGTATTTTACTTTTCAGGTGGATCATACCCCCGAGACCTGAGCCCCATAAAGCAGATGAGGGGCCACGCCAAATATCTATTCCAGACAGAATCAACGGATGAATATCTTCAATACTCGATTCACCCACACCATTCGTGAGTGGAATTTCATCCAGGTAAATTTTAATGCCTGTGGTGGCGAACGGCTCCCGATAACCAACACCCCGGATACTGATTCGATTCGTGTTTAATGCACCTGACTGCATCCATACACCGGGGATTGAATTCAACAGAGGTTCTATTGTGGGCTCAGTAATTCTATCTATGTCTTTTTGGTCAATGGATGAGACCGTAAATGGATTACGTGATCTGGAAGCATAGATAAAAATTTGATCAGATGTAACTGAAAAGGCTGAATTGCTATCTATGGTGATTGAATCCCTCTTAGCCACATTTTGACTAAAAATATTTTCCTTTCCAATACAACATTGGATGAGAATAACGAGCATTAGAATCTTTTCACCTTGCAACATATCCTTAAACCTGTATTGTAATACGCTAAACCTAACTCTGAAGTTTCGATTCAAAGAAAAACAAAAAAGCCAATTGCTGGGACTAACAACAATTGGCCGGGTATATTCAAAATTGTTCTTTAAACCTTTATGCCGAGCGAAACAACAATACTGCGACCGTCTGAGCTCCAAACTCCGGGACCGGGATAAAACAAGGGGCGTTTCGTGAAATATTGCTTGTCAAGGAGATTATTAATTCCTGCCCTCAAGAAAAAATGCGTTGAAAATCTAAACGAAAAATTTAAGTCTAAAATGCCATAGGCTGGTACCAAACCTTTAGCGCCGTTCGCAGTTGGTGTTTGAGTGTTTGTCGGATCAGAATAGGTTTTAGAAACATAACTGTATTGAAGTGTTGATTTAAATGCTTTGTGACTTACGTTCACTCCATTCCGACTTATCCAGCGGGGAACACTTTCAACTTCATTTCCAGTAATATCCTGATTTTCGGAACCTACTGCAAGAATAGTTTTGAGATAAGTTGCTTTCATTAATGAGGTAGCTGTAAAAAAGGATATGAATGTGGTATTGGTTAGCACAGGAAAGATTTCTGTATACAACTCCACTCCATTCGTCTGACTATCACCAATATTTGTTTTGTAGATGTAATTGACATTGTTTTCTGTCAATAAGAGGTTTCCTAATCGATTATTATATCGGATTTGGAATAATGTCAACTCATACTTTACAAAGTCTTTTATTCTGCCACCCATTCCTAACTCAGCATTATATCCAAAGGCATCTTTTAAATCTTTATTTGCTCTTTCGAGTGTGGAGGCAGGAATAATATCTTTAAAGAGAACAGGCCTGTAAGCCTGAGAGATACCACCATATATCCTGTTGTTTTCGTCTACATTGTATTGTGCATTAATTCCTAACGAAAGTATGTTGTGG
>JAYUXX010000216.1:0-10682 GCA_043752765.1 Saprospiraceae bacterium
GTTACTGGAATTAGTAATGCTTACTTCATGTGGGACGATCATTGCTGAATTTATATTTTATCAAAATTTTACTATACAATGAGGACAATCCTATTACCAACAGATTTTTCTGAATGCTCAAAAAACGCAATTAAATATGCAATCCGTTTTGCTGAACAAACTGAGCGTAAACTCTTGTTTTTTCATTCCACTTTTCTGGATATTCTCACCAGTACTCCGACCCGAGTTTATTTGAACGCAGTGAAATTCGATAAAGAATCGAAATTACAAATGCTGGGAGAGTTTATAGAAAATATTTATCACTCGCTCCATATGACTCGAAATTCAAACAACACTAAATTTCTTGTTAAATCCGGACCATCCGTTATTGAAAGTATTAAAGAAACCATCGACGAACAATTTATTGATTTAATAATCATAGGGACATATGGAGTCACTGGATTTGCTAAAAAAATGATGGGCAGCACCGCTGTAAGCCTGATCGAACAAGCATATTGTCCGGTGCTGGCAATTCCTGAGAAGTTTAAGTTTAACGGTGTCAAAAAAATTGCCTATGCTTCCTCTGATTTGGATAATTTAAAAATGGAATTGAACCCCATTATTCAGATGGCCCAAAAACTAGAAGCATCATTAGTAATATTTCATATAACTGAAGGCAATCAATTTGTGACAAACTTTGAAAATTTTAATTCTGAAGTCTTTATGGAATCTCTTTCACACCATTTTAGGTTTCATAGTATGAGTTTACATGTAATTGATATTGGAAATAATAGTTTAACTGATGCTATTGACAACTTTGTGAAAAATAATGAACCCGACATACTTGCAATGCTGACACATAAACGAAGTTTCTTTCATAAAATGTTTAACCCCAGCCAAACCAAAGACCTATCTTATCAATTAAGGGTTCCACTTATGGCGTTGAAAGGAAAAATCAATAATCAACAGGTGTATTAGACACTGATATGGCCGTATGAGATTTTGACATTTCTCATGTGGCATGCAGACTTAAAAACTAATTTTTATGAAATTGCTTGAAAATAAAATAGCTATAGTAACCGGGGCCGGATCTGGAATTGGAAGAGCCATCGCCATTCTATTTGCTGCAGAGGGCGCAAAGGTTACAGTATCTGATATCAATGAAGATGGCGGTAATCAAACCCTGTCCATTATTAAACATCAGGATGGTGAGGCAATTTTTATTCAGGCTGACACTGCTGAACCCAAAGATAACGAAGCTCTTGTGGAGCAGACGATTGGAAAATATGGATCGTTGCACATTGCCGTTAATAATGCAGGCATTGGCGGGCCATTAAAATTGGTTGGTGACTATCCAATTGATGGGTGGGACAAGGTGATCGGCATTAATTTATCGGGTGTCTTTTATGGGATGCGTTATCAAATACCGGCTATGATTACATCGGGCGTCGGTACAATCGTAAACATGGCTTCCATATTAGGTCAGGTAGGCACCCGGTTTTCACCCGCTTATGTAGCTGCTAAACATGGTGTAGTAGGACTTACGAAAGCGGCTGCATTAGAGTATGCCGCTCAAAATATCCGCATCAACTCTGTTGGGCCAGGGTACATTAAAACACCTTTACTGGATATTCTGGATGAGAACACCTTAAATGTTTTAGCCGGTCTGCATCCGATGGGCCGTTTAGGTACCTCCGAAGAAGTTGCAGAGCTTGTGTTATGGCTGTGTTCCGACAAAGCTTCTTTTGTTACAGGAGCATACTACCCTGTAGATGGCGGCTATCTTGCGCAATAATAGAAATATCTCATGTGTTTTTCCGCAACTGCAAGTTTCATCGCCGGTATTACGTTGTGTGCGGTTGGCATCGCTGCATTAAAAAAAATAAAGTCGAAAACCGAGCGACCTTTTGTGATGATCCCGCTGTTGTTCGGAATCCAGCAACTCACCGAAGGTATCATATGGCTTACATTTCGTCATGATGTTCCACTACTAAAGCAAGTGACGACCTATATTTATTCTGTGTTCTCACATTCTTTGTGGCCCATCTATGTGCCTTTCGCCATTGGCTGTATGGAAACTGTTCGCTGGCGCAAGAAGGCTATCTTCATATTCCTTCTATTAGGAATTGTGGTAGGTCTTTACCTGCTCTATTACATCCTGACCGGAGCGACGGTTGCTCAAGTTTCAGGTGGACACATTGCGTATTTATCCCCTCATTTCTATCAGATTCCTGTGATGGTGTTTTATCTGACGGCTTCGTGTATCAGTTGTTTTTTCTCCAGTCACACGTTCGTGAAGATATTTGGTGGATTATTATTATTTTCTTTCATCACAGCATACTTGATTCATATTCAAACCTTGATTTCTGTGTGGTGCTTTTTTGCTGCCATCCTGAGTGCTGTCATCTACCTGCACGCGAGAAGAAAAAATTCCGGTGGCCCGATTTCTCGACAGACACCAATTATTGTAAGTAGCTAGGTTATTATGAATATTAAACCATACTCAGCAACGGTACTTGCGATCGCAAGATTAATTCTGGCAGGCATAGGAATATACTTTATGTTTCTTCGACCTTCTTTATTGCCTGAGGATCTCTCTTACATGGGATCAAATATGAAAAATGTTCAGGAAAACTTGCCCGGTCTGTTGATATGGTTACAAAATGTGTTTTGGGTAATGGGATGTTACATTTTCACAACAGGTGTGTTGACTGTTTTTATCTCACTTACATATTTTCGCTCACGATTGCATGGGAGTATTTGGTATTGTTACGCTGGCTGGTATCAGTTCCATTGGTTCAATGACGGTTGTAAATTTTATGATCGATTCCGATTTCAAGTGGCTCTTGCTGAGTTTTACACTACCGTGGGTCATTGCATTAATCCTTTATCAATTGCGCAAATGAGACTTTCTTAACTATGGAGATTCTCACCCTCATTTTTAAACTCGCTGCCGGAATCGGTTTATTCCTCTTTGCTATGTATTTGCTGGAAGAGTCGTTAAAAAATCTTTCAGGACGAAAGTTTAAACTTTTTCTTCAGCGCAGTACCAAAAACAGGATTGGCGCAGTTGCTAGCGGTGCAATCGTGACGGGAATACTTCAAAGTAGTTCGATGGTTTCGCTCATGGTGCTGGCATTTGTTGGTGCAGGTGTTTTTACTATGAAGAATGCAATGGCTATCATTTTGGGAGCCAACCTGGGCACCACGTTGGATAGCTGGTTGGTAGCTACGCTCGGCTTTAAAGTGGATATAGAAGTTGTGGCTTATCCCGCTTTATTTATTGGAGGAATGCTTCTCATTTTTCTGGGGAATCGGGAAACCATAAAATACATTGCCTATTTTCTTCTGGGTTTTGGCTTGTTGTTTACTGGACTTTCTTTTATGAAAACAGCTATGGAGGGACAGGTTCAGGCATTTGACTTTTCGAAGTATACTGACATGTCATTGGCGGTTTTTTTGCTCATCGGATTTATCATTACTACACTGGTACAATCAAGCTCAGTGACCATGGCGCTTACACTCACTGCATTGCATGCGGGGGCCATTTCATTTCCGATTGCAGCGGCCATTGTGCTCGGTTCTGAAACAGGAACGACTATTAAAATATGGGTTGGCTCACTAGGTGGAAACGCTTCAAAAAAACGCGTAGCGCTCGGCAATTTCTTTTTCAATGTGGTGCTTACTGTATTAGCATTTACATTTCTGAAACCGATTCTTATTTTAATAACCGAGATTATCAAAGTCAAGGACCCGCTCATTGGTCTGGTCATTTTTTCGACGCTTCTCAATTTAGTCAGTATTATTATATTTCTTCCTTTTCTGACTCCATTTGCCAAATTTCTGGAAAAGTTTTTTAGAGATTCGGATGACTTATCTGCTGGTTATATTGGTCAAGCCAATATTAAAGAACCAGAGACGGCGCTGGATTTATTTAAAAGAGAGACAGAATACTTTATTCATAATTCCATGCTTTTTAATCTTGGGCTTTTTGATATTGATACCAAAGCGCTCTGCAAACATCATGAGTTTATGGCGCTCAATGAGAAAAGAAAATTCTTTTCTAAAACTCACGATGAAAAATACAAATTTCTTAAACAGGTACAGGGCGAAATGCAGGCATTTTATCTGTCGATACGATCAAAAGTGAGGAATGAACAGGGCGCGCCACTGAATCAATTGATTTCAGCAGTCCGCAGTTCTATGCATTCGGTAAAAAGTATGAACGACGTATCGAGAAACATTATGGATCTCAGACAATCCGCAACAGACATTAATTTCAATTTATTTACGCGACAGAAAGCCGAAACAGAGGAATTATACGGGCAAATTTCGAGACTATTGGAGTGGGAGCCGGATGCAATTTTTGAAAAACTCCAAAGTATATTTACCGCGATACAGGATAACTACAGTACCTCACTCAATCATTTTTATAAAGAGGCACAGGATGCCCCGATTGAAGATTTGGATATAACAAATGCACTCAATTTTAATCGGGAACTTTTTACTTCAAATAAAGCCATGCTGATTGCTGTAAAAGATTTATTAATGGAAGAAAAAGAAGCACTGGATTTTAATGAGTTACCGGTATATAGAACTTAATGCATAAGCTAATGTTAGATGCATTCACTGCAGAAATGGTGCATCATCAAAAGTGCTAATTGAATGAGAAACCGAAATCTACAAACCGAAATTGACGCTTGGTTTCTATACCAAAAGCTAGCCCAACATGAGTCTGATGCAACGATTGCAAGTGTGTACAGGCAAATGAGCGAAATTGAAAAGAGTCATGCGACTGTTTTTGCCAAAAAAGAGAAGATAAGTTTGGAAAACTTAATGCGACCATCCTGGAGGGCAAAAACCTGGAACGCTATAGGGAAAATATTCGGTTATGATTACATATTAGGGGCTTTGATGGATACAGAGAAAAGTATTGCAAACGCTGTCATTATTTCAAAGCAAAAGTATAATCAAAAAATATCAGGTACAGAAACAAGTCATGTATCAATCCTCCGGGCCATACTGGAAAAAGAAACAACGGTAACCGGGATCCATCTTTCTAAATTTGAAAAGCGACATCGATCCGTTGGAGGAAATGCTATCAGAGCAGCTGTATTGGGAGGAAATGATGGGTTAGTTTCGAATTTTAGTCTGATCATGGGAATCGCCGGAGCGACTGCCGGACAAGAAGGTGTTTTACTGGCTGGTCTGGCAGGCCTATTAGCCGGAGCCTTATCGATGGCATTGGGTGAATGGATTTCTGTAAAGAGTTCGCAGGAATTGTACGAAAACCAAATGCAAATAGAAATGGAGGAGTTAGAATTAAATCCCGAAGAAGAACGGAAGGAATTGGCTTTAATATATATGGCGAAGGGAATTCCCGAAGTACAAGCAAATCAAATGGCTTCCGACATAATGAAGGATAAAAGCCAAGCACATGAAATATTGGTCAAGGAGGAATTGGGGATTAACGCTGAAGAATTAAAAGGCTCAGCTGTTGAAGCTGGAATTTATTCTTTTGTTTTGTTTGCGCTGGGGGCTATCATCCCTGTATTGCCTTTTATGTTTACGAACGGAATACAAGCAATCATCATGAGCGTTTCTGCAAGTGCAATAGGATTGTTTTTAATTGGCGCAGCGATCACATTATTTACAGGGAAAAATGTTTGGTACTCAGGTTTTAGACAAGTTTTCTTTGGTTTAGCTGCTGCAGCCATTACGTTTGGTATTGGTAAACTTATAGGTGTATCCGTTACGTAATCATTTTGCCATAGAATTAGACTAGTCACTGTGGCTTTTTTAAAGTTCTATTCCCAATAATATATTGAACTTTAAAAGAGAAATCATAGATCAAAAAAGTCTGCATCTCCTGCACCATGCATCCTATGCCTATTGGTAGGGAAGCCATGTGAATCACCAGAATATTCATGCGGCAAAAAGCAAGATTGCTTTTCTAATCACGGATAGATGCAGATTAGCAAAACAAAGCGGGTAACATGCTTTTCTTACAAAAGGAAATAATGATTATTTCTTGATGACTTTTTCTATACCCAACCTGTCAAGGCCATTATATAAGGAAATGATCCAGATACCCGGCTGAAGTTTTCCTGTCTGAATGACTACATCAGCGTTAAAGGCACTGCTTTCTAAATACTGCCGGAAAATTTCCCGCCCCATTAGATCTGTTAATACCAGATGTGTAACTTCCAGTACTGGTAGTTTTATAGACAATGATTCTGTGAATGGATTAGGATTTACACTTAGGTCAAGTTTACTTGTAAAAATATCGGTCACCGCAGTAACACCACTTTCTGAAATTGCCTGATCCACCGCTGCTTTTATGGCAGGATCATGTGAAGGCGCATATCCAAAGTCATTATAATAAACATTGTGCTCCAGGCCACCACCAAGAACAACAATTGTAGGCATACCCATCCCACCATAATAGGCAGTCTCCTCAGCTCCTTGTTCAAATACCGGATATCTGAAATTGTGATTGGCTTTCCATTCGATCAATTGTGCACATGTAGTGGAATTGTTGAAACCAACACTGTAGAACCTTACTTTGCCGGGATGTGAGATTTCGTATTCTGCGAGAATATTTTTAATCCCAATCGTCGCATTGACGCAGGATGGACAATTCATCATGACGAAGTCAACAATTATAACATAACCACTGTCTAATTCGGCAAATAAATGATGTTCATTGGTTGTCCCACATTCTGTACGTGTCCAATCCATCGCTGTCTGCTGCCCGGAAAGTGACATGGCTCCCATTAGCAAAAAAGAAAGCAGTAGAGTATTCTTCATAAATGGATTTTTAAGCCTATACGTGAATTTACAAAAATATAAAGAAACATTTTTTTCATGTGGTTGAAACGCTTCAATCTCATGAATTACTAAAAGCTATTATCGACTTAAAAATGAATAAAAAAAGCCCTGCAATTATGCAAGGCTTCCTATTGTATTTTCTGTGTGCTCAATTTTTAAGGCTTGGGTCGATCATATTGACAGCAGCCAGCCAATTTTTTGTAAGCCTCAGTGTTCGCCCGATGGGTATCCGAGTCATAACCACTGTCTGCAATCGCTTTTTTAATATTGTCCAGAGAAACAATTGAATGATTAAAACTCACCGTCAGTGTTCCTGTTTCCACATCCCAGTTGGCTGACTGTACACCGTTCACTCCGGTGGCAGTTGACTCTATCGTCCGTTTACACATCCCACAGTTTCCGTACACTTTGAATGTTTCAGTAATAACATGCGTAGGATCCGCCATTACCTGGAGTGTGCTAAATAATAAAATGGAAAAAATCAAGCTTAAATACTTCATGTTTATATTTTTTATCTGTTAGTTAATGGAATGTAATACTAATCTTGTAACTCCTATCAGATTTGATGCAAATATCATGGATTTCAACCAAATAATGTTTAAAAGCGGTGTTAAGGTCCCTTTTCAATTTAAACCCTTGCTTTAACTTTTAACAAACTTGCAATAATAGCAACAATCACAGTACTTACACTCATCAGCACCGCTCCGGCAGCTGGGCTAAGTAAAATGCCACTTTGATATAAAACCCCTGCCGCTAGTGGAAGAGCAACCACATTATATCCCGTGGCCCATATCGCAACGAATATATCAAACCTCGTTTTAAATGATAGTCAGGATAGTGTAAGGAATGAAAACTCCAACTGCGTCAACAATAAGAAGGGTGCCAATAATTTTTTCAGTTTTCATTTCCTTAGAATTATTTAATGTTGATTGAATACCCAATGCCTAGAATGTCAATTTTAAAAGTGCCACAAGTGGCACGCTTGCCGTTTAGGCTTTGCCAAACCGAGTAGGTTGGTAGGTTCTTTTCTACTAGTTAATCTAAATCAACGTTATAACCACGTTTCCTTTCTTGTGTCCTTTGTCCACATACTTGTGAGCCTCAACAATTTGGTTAAACGGATAACGCCTGTCTATGACTGGTTTTAGATTTCCCGATTCAATAAGCTGTTTGAGGAAAACGAGATTTTCTTTCCGCTCGGTTGCTATCCCACCTATTACTTTCTTACTGCTTGTAACTGATGTCCAAAGCCCCTGAAAAATAGATGATACAGACATATGGACAGCTCTGAGATAAATTCCTTTTTGATTTAGTAATTTGACACAGCTTGAAAACGGACTCTTACCTATCGTGTCAAAAATAATATCATAAGTATCACTACTTTTGGTGAAATCTTCTTTGCTGTAATCAATCACTTTATCAGCCCCCAAAGATTTCACCAATTCTACATTAGTTGTACTGCATAGTCCAGTGACTTCTGCTCCATAGTATTTCGCAAGCTGCACCGCAGCCGTACCTAAACTACCGGAAGCGCCATATATAAGAATTTTATTTCCGCTACGGATGTTTCCTTTTTTAAGAAAATGCAATGCTGTATCCCCCCCGAAAGGAATGGCGGCTGCTTCTTCATAAGTCATATTAGTGGGTTTTATTGCCAGCGTTCCATTTTCAGGAAGACATATATACTCTGCATTAGCACCAAGATTTAATCCTGCCTGACCAAAAACATGGTCGCCTTTCTTAAATTGTGTAACATCTTTGCCCAATGCTTCAATTTCTCCAGCCAGTTCATTTCCAAGTATAGTTATTCTCTTAGGTCGTATTAGTCCATTGAAAAATCGTACGGCGAATGGATCGGCCATTCTCATGCGACAGTCACCTGACGTTACTGTTGTGGCATATATTTTTATCAGTACTTCATTGTCCTTCGGTCTAGGTTTGTCTACCTCTTTGAGATGAAGAACTTCTGGCGGTCCGTATTTTGTGTAAACTATAGCTTTCATGTAATCATTTTATTTCGATTATAATATTTTCTAATGTTTTGGAAGATGTTCTTCAACCCAGCCGAACATACGCTGACCACCAACCGGTCAAATTTAACTATATCTAAACCGGGCTAACGTTTTTGCTCCCCAAAGGAATACTATGATTACAACTGTCAGTATTATAAAAATTGCTCCAACAAACGGATTGTAATGAGAGCCATAGTTTGGAAACATAAACATACTGACGTTTATCATAACATGGAAAAGAACCGTTGCAAACACGCTTTTATCTGTGTTGTTATATATCCAAACCATAATAACCCTCAAAAAAACTGTACCGATGCATTGCCATAGAATCCAAATTGGAGTTTGGTGAGCCTGATTGTAAGGTATGATGTGCCATATTGCCCACACGAATCCCAAAATAATACTTGCCTTTAATGCGCCCCATTTATTTTGCAAGGGGTCAATCGCATAGCCCATCCATCCTACCTCTTCGCCAATTGCACCGATAAAGAATATAAAGAAAAAAATGAAAGCAGATAGAATTGATATCTGAGGTTTAGGCAGCGATTCTCCTGCCATTTGCATAAACCAATATGACATCAGTATTATGCCAGGCATCAGGAAGATAATTGGTAAGTACCATTTCTTTTCTTTGATTTTTTTATGGTCAAAAGCTTGCTTCAATAGCTCCTTTACTCCACCAGGTTTACCTTCTGTATAAACAAGAATGATGGCGGCTAACAGTGGGCAAAAAGCCATTAGTGAACTTATGGGAAGTTTTATAGGAAGGAATTTAGTAAGGTCGTCAGCCAAAGCGCCTAGTATCAAAAACGGAATAGAAAAAACAAACACCAACAAAAGGAATTTAAACAGTGATTTATTTGATGTTGACTGCACATTACTTCTCATAATTGAAAACTTTGTTTAACCAGGTTATCACAACTTCATTCATCTGTCTATCAAAGAGCATATTTTTCTTTCCATCAATTGTCATTGAAGTTTATCGTTATTTCTTACAATCTTATTAGTATTTGTAAGAACCATATTTTTTTGGATAATATCCTTTCAAAGACAGGAAAAGCCCAATTATAAACAAAACAATCAGTGATAAATACATTGCAATATTTTCGCTCTCTTGTTTGGCGGTTGGATAAAACATTCTTAACAAACCGAGACTTATGGGCACCTCTAATAACCAACTGATCAAAAAAGAACCTTGTTGAATATCAACACATTATGAATTTATTTAATACAAATTCTGAGGTTATTTCGAGGTTCCCTTTACATTTCCCTTTTGATACCTGCAATATTATATCGAGCCTGGTATCCTGATATCAAAAGGTATGTTGAAGCTCTACTCTTTTCGCAAGATCTTCTCCATCTTACGACCTTTCGCCAACTCATCCACAAGCTTGTCCAAATATCTCATTTGGCTGAGTCAACGGATTCTCGATTTCTTCCATCCGATAGCCGCAGATTACACCCGTAATGAGGTGAGCATTCGGGTTTATAGTTGCATTTTGAAAGAATTTTTCAAAAGTTATTTTTCTTCGATGAGGTCAGATAGTCCTGATTCATTGTAACCCGTTAGCCACTCAATGACCTGATGCAATTCTGCTTTTACCCTACCCTTCTTCTCGATCTTTGCCAGGTAATGTGCATATACTGATGCGAAGGTCATAGTTGCTATGCGTCCATCATGGTTGTTTGCACTGTTCATATCTACAATAATCAATTCTGTTATTTTTGGAATTGATGACCTAAGATAATGAGAAGCACCTGGAAATGTCACTTTTTGCTAGCCCAAAAAGTAACCAAAAACGGCTTTGTGATCCAAAAAACTCGACTCTTCATTCCTTATACATCTGGCTTCCGGATTTG
>JAYUXX010000217.1:0-4488 GCA_043752765.1 Saprospiraceae bacterium
GGGAAAAATGGACCGGTCAAAGGTCCACCGGATGAGCGACTAGTGATTTCTATATCTCTATCAAGCACACATGATGATGCCTGAGATATTGTGTTGACACATAATTCAAATTCACCACCAACTGAGTTTAGTGAACTTACTGCTACATAATATATGGCATTTGCACCTACATCTGTAGCGAAGGCTTCTGCCTCACCATTAGATCCTACAATACATGCGAAATTACTTTGTGTGAGACCGACAGGCTGAAGGGCAGAACAATCCGTCAGCTGAAGAAAGAGACTAATTGTTGGAGCGTCAAATTCATCACTTTGAACCTGGAGGTTCATTAAGGCTGCATTTCCATCAGTTTGCACCTGAAACCAAACTGTACTAAAGTCGCCAATATCGCAGGCGTTTGTAAAAAGCTCAGGATCTGCGTAAAGATTACATCCGTCAACGCACACAAAGGCCATATCTGATGTTACACCCGGTATGACCGTAGCTTCTTCACAGATGTCGTTTGTAAAACATGGTGGTATTTCGTCTACGCAGATTGTAAAATCAGTTTCGTTCACCTCTGATGTACCCACCATAATGAAATAGGTTGCTGTTTCATCAACAGGACCAAATTCAATAGGAGCTGTTGGAGGGGTACCACAATAGAAAAAGGAAGGATTTCCAATCGAATTACAATTGGGTGCCTCATACATTACAACTGATACGGTTGTAGTTGGACTTACATCATCCAAATCAAGGTCAATTTCGTACCCTACATTATCCGGATCACTCATCGTTACAATATACCATACTACATTGTCGAAAGCCGTCTGGCAATCCGGAGGCAATGGAAGGCCTTCAGGGTTAGCGTAAATCGTTGTTCCATCCATACAGTTGCCATTCGTAGCAAGTACGATTGCATCGCATGGTAAATCATTTGGAGGAGGAACAGGGTTGAAAACATTCATACAAAAATTACCTACTCCATTGTTTTCAAAACCGACTGCTATATAATATGTCTGACCAATAACCAAGTCATCATTATAATCCAGGATGGTTCCATTAGCACATTCAAGTGAAACCGCACCGGCCAGATCACAAGGTGCACCAGTAAATTCAACCAGTGCAATCTGTGCATCTTCATTGAATACAGGATCAACTTCAATCTGAACATCATTTCCCTGAGCCACGAAGGAATACCAAATGTTGTAGCTGTCACCTGGATTCCAGCAAGGAAGTAAACCAACGTCTGTAGATGGCCAATCATTATTAAGTGGGTTACCCGCTATAGTTGTGTAGCAAGTATTATCATCATTTAAAACACTTACAGGAATATTAATTGCATCCATACAATCATCATTTACCGCAGGGATGGGATTATCAACGCAAAGTTCAAAGTTCCCAACACCATTACCGTTGAAGTCACTATTCTGAAATCCCACGACGATATAATAGGTGCTACCAATGACAAGTTCGTTATCCAGGACAACGGGAGTTGCACCTGTTGCGCAACCCAGGACTTGCGCCCCAGTCACACTACAATTTGCTCCAGTAAAATCTACAACTGCCAACTGTCCGATGCCAGGTCCACCAGCCGGAATATTGGCCTCAAGACTAACACCTACTGCTACAAAAGAAAACCAAACGTTATAAGTTGACCCGGTAAAACAACCTGGTGTCAGGACATCCGTTGAAGGAAAATCATTATTGTAAGTGGCACAAACACCAGCTAAATTCGCAACGTTTTGTGGCGTAATACAGGCATCATATGGAGCAGGGTCCGGATTATCAATACAGATATCGAAAAAACCATCCGGATTATTACTGAAAGCTACCATTACGTAATAAGTTGAGCCATCTACTAATTGATTATCCACAACCAACGTGCCCCCTGCTATGCAGGCTATTTCCAAACCATTGCTCGGATTACACGGAGTAGTTGGGAATTGAATGATGGTAATCTCAGGAGTTCCAATGCCAGTTGTAACCACAATCTCTGCACTTACACCATCAGCGACAAAGCTGAACCACACGTTTTCATTGGCACCGGCGGTACAGCCACTGGGGCCAATATCCTCTGTTGCGCTTGTATTGTCTATAGCAAATGTACAGGTGCCGTCTAATGCTGTAATAGGAATAGCCCCAGAACAGTTGTCATTCGGAGGTTGTGCTATGCCAGATAGATATGATCCTACACAGATGCATAGCAAAAGCAGTCTTGTTCGCATTTTTATTTGTAATTACTTGCCCAATAAATAGATGTTATGCCCAGATTGGTTTCTCTTAGTTCACCACAATATACAAATAATGTACTGTCTTTTGAAGGCAATACAAATCAATATATGCTGAAATTAGTACTTGAGAAAACATTAAGTTGATGTTAATTATATGTAAATCAATACATTACATAATTATTAAGTTTATATAAATGTATTGTCAAATCTCTGCTTATGTCTTCTGACGAACACTTGATGTTATAGTATTCCCAGACCTCTATTGATGCCCTTTACAGCAACTCTTTCTGTTATTTCTGAATTACAAGATTCACTGATTTTACACCTGCCCATCTGATACGTATCTAGTTGTCGACGCTGCCTACAAGTCCCCACTCATGATAATTTTTAACATTCTTTCCTTCCCTTGCATGTCCTTTCGGGTTTCACCCTCCCCCCAACCTTGTTTTTTAAACGAATTCCTAATCTCTGTGCTCCTGAATTCATTTAACTCCAGATAACAAGCCCCTCCTTTTCCAATATGATTTCTCAAAATTTCTCCCACCTTTTTGTAGAAAATGTCGGGATCATCACCCTCGGGGAACAGCGCAGTTGCGGGTTCATGGTAAATACCACCGAAACTTTCTTCATCAATTGATGACAAATCGATATACGGGGGGTTACTGACGATTATATCAAATTCAGGCAATCCTGTAAGACCATCCCTGATAAAATCATGTTCAAGAAATTCTATTTCAACACTCAATGATGATGCGTTTTCTTTAGCCACTTCTAGCGCTTCCTTTGAAACGTCAAGAGCGTAAACACTTGCACGAGATTTAAAATAATTTTTTAACACGATGGCAATACAACCACTTCCCGTACCTATATCTAAAATTCTCAAGGGCACTGTCGTGCTAACATAGTCTGCAATAATCCACTCCACCAATTCTTCAGTTTCCGGTCGTGGAATTAATACATGCGGGTTGACTTTCAACTTCAACCCAAAAAACCAAGTATGACCTACGATATATTGTACAGGTTCTCCCTTGGAAAGTCTGTCAATTTGTTGAAATAGTTTTTTTTCTTCTGCTTCTGAAAGTGACTTTTCTACTACACCCGATATTGACATACCTTCTTCCCAGACCCAAATCGCCAAATTGTCAACCTCTCGATCATCAGAAAGATGAAATGGTCTAATCAGTTCTTTAACTTTATTTAAACTATAAACACCCATTTTGAAAGTATAAAGATGAAGACTAAAGCCATACCATAACCAATCCATACGGGGATATCCATGATGGACGATAGGGAGATGTTATAACGAGAACGGATGAAAAACAAGAGTGCAATTTTTTCAAAAGCAAAGGCAATTAGTGTACCCCATGCAATACCGGCTAAACCCAAATATCTGAGCAGAATTGTACTTGCTATAATGTTAATTCCCAACTCAGCAAGTGAAATGTACCATAACCATTTCGTATCTCCCCTAGCTGTAAGAATGGATTGAGGAAAACATAATTGTGTCAACGTAAGCAACAAGTAAATATTAAAAATAGCAGCACTATCTCTGTATTGAGGTCCAAAAATTTGTTCAAAGAGAAGGGGACTTGTGAACATAAACAAGCCCACGATCGGATAGCATGCATGCATAACTTTTGTTGTTCTGGTTCGAAGTTCATCAAGCGATGAATAATCCCTAAGTTTTGGAATCATTACAGTACTTAATCCTGCAGAAAGTGCCACCACTAAGGGAAATTCTCTGGCACCATATCTGAAAATTGCAAACGTTTCCTCGTCAAAATGTCTGGCTACTAACCATGCATCAAAGCTTCTCGCTAATCCAGTAGAAACTGCATATAAGACGAGTGGCCATGTTGCAGGCCAGACTGACAATAAAATTTTCCGAAGCTGTAGTTTTCGAAAAAATGTGGTCTGCGTTAAAACCCAGATGATCCCCACCAGTGCATAACAAAATAGTCCCAGTAGAATTCCGGTTTCTCCCGACAAACTTGTAAATCCAGTCCAACATGCAAATGCTGGCCCGAACAAAACATACAGAGATACCAGTAGAATATTCTGGCCTTTCAACAGTCCCAAAAAGGGAGAGATCCAAAGTGGGACAATTAAAACCTGATATAAAGCAAATAATTCCAATCCTTCTAAATCCTCTCGTGAAGTAAATAATGGAATCAATGCAGATTGTCCTGCCACCAGAATAGCCATCGCTACTAAACTCCCAAGAAAGTAAAGTGTAAAAAAAGATGTGGCAGCCTGTCGGTCGGTTTGAAGTTGC
>JAYUXX010000218.1:0-4487 GCA_043752765.1 Saprospiraceae bacterium
GTAGTAATCCCGGTCTTCTTCTTTTAAACTTGATGGTGATATTTTTCGTGAGCGTATAGCTTCTACATCCGCTTTGTTTTTTGGCACCCACACTCTTCCATCATTCCGCAGAGATTCGGACATCAATGTCAACTTGCTTTGATAATCACCTGATACAGGAATGCATGTTGGATGGATCTGGGTAAAACATGGATTTGCCATGTATGCACCGCGCCTTACTGCACGCCATGCGGCGGAAACATTGCAATTCATTGCATTCGTGGAGAGATAGTAAACGTTTCCATATCCACCTGTGGCCAGGACAACACAATGGGCTGAAAAACGCTCAAGTTTTCCAGTTAACAGGTTACGAACTATAATTCCTCTTGCTTTACCATCTACAATCACTACGTCCATCATTTCATGACGGTTGTACATTTCTACTGTGCCTAAAGAAATTTGACGTGACAATGCCTGGTAAGCTCCCAACAGAAGTTGCTGCCCAGTCTGACCTCGTGCATAAAATGTTCGTGATACCTGAACACCACCAAATGAGCGGTTCTCCAGTAAGCCTCCATATTCTCTGGCGAAAGGAACTCCCTGGGCCACACATTGATCGATGATATCGACACTCACTTCTGCCAGCCGGTGGACATTGCCTTCTCTTGATCTGTAGTCACCTCCTTTAACTGTATCATAGAAGAGCCTATGAACACTATCACCGTCATTTTGATAATTTTTAGCGGCATTGATCCCCCCCTGAGCAGCGATGCTATGTGCTCGTCTTGGACTATCATGGAAGGTGAAACATTTCACGTGATAACCAAGCTCCCCCATTGTAGCAGCCGCGGAGGCTCCTGCGAGCCCTGTGCCAACAACAATCACTTCCAGCCTTCTTTTGTTATTGGGAGATACCAGGGGCATTGATGACTTATACCGATCCCACTTTTCTGCTATTGGGCCTTCTGGAACTTTACCGTCTAATGATTTCATAATAGGAATCTTACTAATTATGTCTGAAGCAGGTCTTTAAAAAAATCACTGAATGAAATACGAATAGAGTGGAATAAAGGCAAAACCGGCACATATGACCAGTGAGAAAATCACACCGATGCCTTTAATAATGGGGGAATATCTTTGGTGATTGATACCAAGGCTTTGGAATGCGCTTTGAAAGCCGTGAATTAAATGAAAACACAGTGCGATAACCCCGATGATATACACGATTACAATCCATAAAACCTGAAATCTGGCATGGACCCGTGTATAAATATCATCGACGGGATCAATGTGTCCCGGATAGTTCACCATCGCAAGATCATCGGTAAAACGCATTTTCCACCAAAAATCACCCATATGAAAGCACAGAAATGCAAAAATGAGGATGCCGAGTAATGCCATGTTTTTGGCTGCCCAGGATGCACCTGCCGGGGTACCTCCTTTATACTTGAGTCCTTTAGCTTTTCGGTTTTGTGTAGCCAGAATTATTCCCTGAATGGCATGAAGGACAATGAAAGAGTAAAGACCGATGGAAATGATTCTGATAATGGTGTTATGGGACATGAATGCTGCATAGATATTAAATGATTCTCCGTCGTCATTCGCCAAAAGCTGAAGATTTCCACTCAGGTGAACAATCAGGAAGGTGATCAGAAATAGTCCTGTTAGGCCCATAATATATTTCTGTCCGAGCGAAGAGGTAAAGAATCTAACTATCCAATTCATAAGTTGACTTCAATTTTGGCGGTCGACACCTAAATGAGATGCATTTGTACTGCGAATGCGATTTACAGGTTCGTCTGATTGATATACAAAGCTAGCATTGAGGATACCACAGAAGGGGTGGAGAATTTTATTTAGATAGCATCTAAATTATGTAAAAAACTGAAACCTAAGTTTGGCTTTCCGTTCCTCCGCCTGTCGAATCGGTAGAATTTTGTCTAAATGCCTTTTCATTCTTCTGCCCTTTATCCGTTTCTGCCCTCTGCTTTATGCTAAGTCGTTTGCAAACGTTTACGAATCGGTCGAATTTTGTCTAAATGCTTTTTCATTCCCTGCCCTTTATCCTTTTCTGCCCTCTGCCTTATGCTTAGTCGTTTACAAGGGTTACGAATCGGTAGAATTTTGTCTAAATGCATTTCCTTTTCCGGCCTTATCCCTTTCTATCCGTCTGCCTTATGGTTAGTCGATTGCAAACGTTTACGAATCGGTCGAATTTTGTCAAAATTCCTTTTCACTTTTCCACCCTTTATCCTTTTCCACCTTACTGCCGTTCCTTTCCGCTTACCCAAAATGAATTCTATATTTACTCCATGCGATTTCTCACATTAATTCTTTTATTTCTTCCTTTATCACTCCCTGCGCAAGTTTCACAGGATTCTGCGGCATTTTTTATTAAAGAAATCTACCGCCAGTCTTATAAGGAATTAAAGTCCTATGAATGGCTTACTACCTTGACGAAAGAAATAGGTCACAGGCTAAGTGGTTCGAAAGGAGCAGCTAAAGCAGTACAGTGGTCAAAAAGCGTCCTTGATACCTTAGGACTTGACAGTGTTTGGCTGCAGGAAATTCAAGTTCCCCATTGGGAACGAGGTGATAAGGAACAAGTGGTAATGTCATCCCGCTTGTCAGGTGAGATTAATTTGAGGGCATTAGCACTTGGAAATTCTCCGGGGACTGGAAATGAAGGGATAAAGGGAGAAGTGATTGAAGTAGTATCATTGGATGAATTGAGGTCCATGCCAAACGAGAAAGTGGCCGGAAAAATCGTGTTCTTTAACAGGCCAATGGACGCGGGTTCAATCAGTACTTTTTCAGCCTATGGAGGAGCTGCTGATCAAAGAGCAAATGGACCGATGTTAGCCGCCGAAAAGGGTGCCATTGCAGCGGTCGTAAGATCGCTCACTACGCGGCTCGATGACCACCCACACACAGGAGCAACTATTCTTTCACAATCTGTAAAAAATATCCCCTCCATTGCTGTCAGTACGAACGATGCCGATCGATTAAGTGATGAGCTGGAGCTTGGACCCACTTCTCTTTTCATTCGCACCTCAAGCCAGATGATTGGTGAGGCCACATCATTCAATGTCATAGGAGAAATCAAGGGGTCGGAATTTCCAGAAGAAATAATCCTCGTGGGCGGACATCTCGACTCGTGGGATGTAGGGGAAGGAGCACACGATGACGGTAGCGGATGTGTTCATTCGATGGAAGTAATGTACCGCTTGGTAAAGAATGGTTATAAGCCCAGGCGGACTATCCGATGCGTGCTTTTTATGAATGAAGAAAATGGCTTAGTAGGGGGAAAAAGATATGCTGAAGAAGCGATCCAAAAAGGTGAATACCATCTTGTAGCAATCGAATCTGATGGGGGTGGGGGAACTCCACAGGCATTTGGATGTTCTGCGGGAGAAGGGGTATTGCTGGATAAACATCTTTCCTTCATGAGTACATACATGAATTTACTGGAACCCTATTACATACAATTACAACTTGGTGGAGGTGGAGCTGACATTGGTCCCTTGAAACCTAAAAGTGGTTTGTTGATCGGACTTCGACCTGAAAGCTCCCGGTATTTCGATTTTCACCATTCCGAATTGGATGTCCTTGAAAATGTACATCCGCGCGAACTTGCTTCAGGATCTGCAGCACTTACCTCATTTATTTATCTCATCGATCAATATGGAATTGGAAAATGAAAGATGTAAAACTTCATGACTTGGTATTCGAACCATTTATTTCAGTTGAAGAGATTAAAGACGTGGTCGATGAAATCGCTAAAAAAATTGATCTTGATTATGAAGGGCTAAACCCTGTTTTATTAATTGTGCTCAATGGTGCTTTTATTTTTGCAGCTGATCTGGTACGGCAATTATCAATTCCACTCCGGTTAGATTTCGTAAAGGTGAGTTCATACGCAGGCACACAATCATCCGGACAAATCGGTGAGCATTTTCTTTGGAAATCGAACCTGTCAGATCAACATGTATTAATTGTGGAAGACATCGTAGATACGGGGCATACATTAGCATATCTGAAAGAGAAGATCCGGAAAGAAAATCCTGCTTCACTGGAAATAACCTGCTTGCTAAAAAAGCCTTCATCATATCAGTATCCGGATATATTAAAATATGAAGGAAAGTCAATCCCTAATGATTTTGTGGTGGGTTATGGTCTCGATTATAACGGACTTGGAAGAGACCTTGATTGTATTTATAGAAAAAAAGAAATATGAGCTTCCTGCTCATACTCGTTATTATCTATGTCGTATTTATACTTTTATTCTATTTTCTTCAGCATTTCTTTTTCTTTCGTCCTGAAATCCTTCCCCACGACTTTAAGTATCAATATTCTTTCCCGTTCGAAGAAAAACAATTTGATCTGCCGGATGGGGGTCGTATCAATGCCATCTGGTTTAAAGTGCCTAACAGCCTGGGTATGATTTATTTTTTAAAAGGTAATAGTCGCAGTATAAAAGGGTGGGGAAAATTCGCGAAAGATTATGT
>JAYUXX010000219.1:0-10629 GCA_043752765.1 Saprospiraceae bacterium
GATCCTCCAAATGAAGAGCAATTCTGGAAACGAGTCAGAATTGAAGTAACAACGAATGACAAACATAAAGCCGATGTTAAACAACAGAATAATATTGAACTGCTCCGGCGGATCATACATCGGTATACAACTGAGATAGCGGGGAATTTTAAAGAAAGTACATTTCTATTCTCAAGAAAATTTCTCACGATATTTTTTAAACGGCTACTCAATGCTGCGGCCGGCAAAAAATTCAGGCGACTCTGGAGTACAAAATTGGAGTTATATGAACGAATTAAGATCCATGGTGATGTAGAACACGTCAGAAAAATGTTCGGTCATGGAACAGTGGTGATTCTGCCTACACATCTGTCCAACCTGGATAGTATTATGGTGGGTTATGCCCTGGATGCCGTGGTGGGATTACCGGCATTTTCGTATGGTGCAGGTTTAAATTTATATGAGTCAGAAATATTTGCGTATTACATGACAAGACTAGGGGCTTATCGTGTGGATCGGAGGAAAAAAAATCTGATCTATCTGGATAGCTTAAAGATCATGTCGCAGGTTATGCTTGAACGTGGAACAAATAGTTTGTTTTTCCCGGGGGGAACACGATCCAGATCAGGCGCTATCGAACGTGAATTAAAGTATGGATTACTCAATTCTTTACTTTCTGCACAAAGATCAATCTATCAGAATGGTGGTTCACAGAAAATCATCGTCGTACCCATGATCATTGGCTACCATTGCACATTAGAAGCCCAGGCGTTGATTAATAGTCATCTCAAATCTACAGGTGAAGAAAAATACGTGGGGACCGGCAAAAAGCTACTATCTGTTCGCGGTATACTTTCTTTTTCCTGGAAATTTTTCTCACACGCAAGCGAAATACATTTATCCTTTGGCGAACCTATGGATGTTTTAGGATTTAAGTTGGATACAAACGCTCGTAGTATTGATGAAAGAGGGGGTGAAGTAGATATTAAAGAATTTTTCTCCTTGCACGGAAAGATAGAAGCAAATCGCCAGCGTGAATCCGTGTACACACGAAAGCTGGCTGAAAAAGTAGTTGAAAACTATGAACGGTATTATGTAGTACTAACCAGTCACCTTGCTGCTTTCACTGCATTTCAGTTAATGAGAAAACTGCATCCGTCAATGGATTTGTTCGCCTTGCTCAGGTTACCCGTCGATATGTTGTCTTTACCATATCAACTGTTTAAAGAAACCTATGAAAAAATATTATCCATTCTAATTAAAATGGAATCAGAAGGTAAAATCAGGTTGCAAGCCGAACTTCATACGCTTAATCTTGACGAGGTCATTCGACATGGTGTGAAACATCTGGGTACATTTCATGCAATTCTTCCGTTAAAGTTTGGTAATAAAGAAAACATTCTTCCTAAGAATCCTCTACTTGTTTACTATTACCATAATAGGCTGTCAGGATACCATGTGGAAGACCTTATCACCTGGGACCTCGATAAAATACACCAGGCCCAGGAAAACTTGCAAGAACCTGCATAAGGGTGTCTTAAAAGCGTTTTAAGCTTTCGATAGGCAGGTTGCCTATACCAAACTCATTTTTTAGACCATGAATTTTATCGTTTTAGACCTTGAAGCAACTTGCTGGCTGGGTAATGATATGAATCGCCGACAGGAGATAATTGAGCTTGCTGCTTACAGCGTCAATGGATATAGGGAATGGAATGATAAATTTCAGCGCTTTATCAAACCAACAGAAAATCCCCGTCTATCAGTTTATTGCACGGACTTAACCGGAATTACACAGGAGCAGGTAAGTAAAGCAAAAAAGTTTGACAGGGTTTTTAATGAATTCCAGGAATGGGTAGAATCCCATGATCAACCTCAATTAATCTGTACATGGGGCGCTAAGGACATGGTAATCATCCGCGATGAATGTCATGCACATGATCTGGATTGCAGCTTCCTACCTCATTCAATTGACCTCAAATCTCAATACGCAAAGTTTCATCAACTCAGCAGGGAAGTTGGATTGCTGAAAGCACTAGACTACACAGGTATAGAGTTTGAAGGGTCTCCCCACAGAGCTGCGGATGATGCATTCAATACGACAAGGCTCTTTCTACACTATCTGGATCGGTGGCAGTATTAACCTTGCAAGCATCACCTTCTGAAAAGTTAAGGATGTAACATTACAGTTAGCTCTACGCCGAGTAATGAAAAAAATCGTTTCACTTTAGCTGAGGGAGTATTCGTAGTCATGCAAGTGATATTGTAGAATTTAGGTTTTGTCGAATAAAAACATTCATTAGTAGAATGCTCTACAGTGTAGGCCTCCAACACTCTACAATTGCAGTGGTTCTGAACGTTTACTTCAATAGAATCTTGAACTGAAAATCTGCTTATTGCAAATAGAATTTTTTTTTCATACTAATCTGGTCTTTTGTTAACGGAAGCTAAGAAGTTAGCTTCCTTTTTTATTTTAAGAGGCTTGTATCTTTAGCCAGATGAATAGTCAGGTTGACATCAATGAAGTTCTATCAGATTTTCGGAATTGGCAAATAATCGATGTCAGATCTCCCGCTGAATTTGAAGCAGGTCATATACCAGGAGCTGTAAGCCTTCCATTGTTTACCGATGAAGAGAGAGCTGTTATAGGAACCTTATACAAACAGGTTAGTCCTGAGTCAGCTATGAAAGAAGGTCTTCAAATCGCAGGCTTGCATATGAATGAATACATGGAAGTCATCTCGCCTTATCTGAAAGATGTCAATAAGAAGAATGTTGTGCACTGTTGGAGAGGAGGAAAGCGAAGTGAGGCTATTCATTGGCTGCTAAGCTTTAACGGTGTCAAGGTGTCGCGACTGCTTGGAGGATATAAGAGTTACCGAAGTTCGCTTCAGTCATTTTTTGCAGACAATAATTTAAAATTAAGGATTCTTGGTGGTTATACAGGATCCGGGAAAACTGAAATTCTGAAAGAAATGTCTTTTAAGGGCCAGCAGGTCATTGATCTTGAAAGCCTGGCGAATCATAAGGGGAGCGCATTTGGTTCGATAGGAGAAGCATTACAACCCACAAATGAGCAATTCGAAAACAACCTATTTTCTGAGTTTGCCGCCCTGGATTTGACCAGACCCATTTGGTTAGAAAATGAATCAAGAAATATTGGGAAGGTGTACTTGCCTGAGTCACTCTGGATCCGGATGAGAAAATCAATTCTTTATAACATTGATGTTGATAGATCCACTCGTCTTGAAAGAGCCCTTGCGTACTATTCGATCCCTGTTGACATGGATCAGCTAAAATTATGCTTTGAGAAAATTCGCAAACGATTAGGTGGACTTGAATATCAAAATGCAATAAAGGCTTTAGAGGAGAACGATTTAAAAACTGCAGCTTCCATTGCATTAGCTTATTACGATAAATCCTATGGTTTCCAGCTGGAAAATTGGGATACGGATAGGGTAGTCCAATTACCTGCCTCAACCTCGGTTTCAGCAACTGCAACGTTTTTAATTGAAATATGATAATTTATTATAAATCAATTAATTGTAATAAATACTTTATGTAATATTGTAATGTATGAAAGATGCTTTTTCCAATGAAATTAAACTTACTCAATATAGCCATGGGGCAGGGTGCGGATGTAAGATTTCTCCCCAGGTATTGGATACTATTCTCAGTGGAGTGAGTAGTCCGTCTATTGGCTTTCCAGGACTTCTTGTGGGTAATGAAGAGCGAGATGATGCAGCAGTGATGGATCTGGGAGACGGAACAGCGATCATAAGTACAACTGATTTTTTTATGCCAATTGTTGATGATCCCGAGGAATTCGGAAGGATAGCTGCAGCTAATGCGATTAGTGATATTTATGCAATGGGTGGGAAACCAATAATGGCCATTGCCATTTTGGGTTGGCCAGTTCTTCAATTAAGTCCTGAAATCGCAGGAAAGGTTATTAATGGGGCACAAAAGACTTGCCATGAGGCTGGAATTCCATTAGCAGGTGGACATAGCATTGATTCGCCTGAACCGATTTTCGGACTTGCGGTTACGGGCAGAGTACCGATAGATAATATCAAAAAAAACGGAGGTGCACGAGTTGGAGATGTGATATTTCTAACTAAGCCACTCGGAACAGGAATATTAAGTACAGCCCAAAAAAAAGGACAACTTCTGCCTGCTCACGAAGATCTTGGCAGCAGAAGTATGATGCGATTAAATGTTGTAGGGGAGGATTTAGGCAAAATTAAAGGCGTTCACGCAATGACTGATGTTACGGGCTTTGGACTTGGGGGGCATTTGATTGAAATGTGTTCTGCAAGTTCAACCTCTGCAGTTATTGATTTTCACCGATTGCCGATATTAGACCACTTGTTGGATCGCTATATTCAGATCGGTTGTATTCCGGGAGGAACTCAAAGAAATATGGATAGTTATGGGGCCAGTATATGGTTTGAAAACGCAAACTACAGGTTCATCATTTGCGATCCTCAAACAAGTGGGGGCTTATTAATTTCTGTCGCTCCAACAGAAGAGGAGTTGGTTAGAGCCATTCTCAAACAGGCCAATGTATGGTTTGAGCCCATTGGTATCATGTCCGAATCGAAGGCGTACAAAGTTATTGTGAATTAGAATTACACAAAGTCGGAATCGAGAGAATGTTCTTCTCGCTGCTGATCAATCCACTTTTGCCAGCCCTTATCCTCAAGGGTTGCATAGTGTTCCATAAACCCACAAGAAATGCATACATACCTGTCGAAGTAGGCGTACATAGTTCCCCATTTTGTGAGTTGAATAATGTTTGACGTAGATGTGCTTTTAAACGCCTGCACTTTAGCAACATCAGTGGATTGACACTTGGGACAGATATTTGTTTGTTTCATTCTGGAATAGTGAGTATAAGATAATGGTAGAAAATACTATTTAACATAATATCAATTATGGGAAAATAATATCACTTTTTAAGATCAACCTCATAGAGAAAACCCTTAGTGCCATCTTCCTCCTCATTGGTTATGTACACTGAATTTGCATCATGAAAAACAATGGATTCAGTTTGCAGTACTTTTTGAATAGAAATTCGGTGAGGATCTCCGTCGAGTAATGCTGAGCCTTTGATATCCTGAAAATGAAGAATGAAAGGATAAAAAGCTTTCCCATCAATGGAATATCCAACCAATACTAATTCACGGTTTCCATCACGGTTCCTGTAATCTGCACCTGTTACCAAACCCTCAGAATCGAAACTCCCTGTAGCGGTAGTCACATAGTTTCCGGGAACTTTTGGAATTCCGTACAAATCCGTCCTGAAATCACCCCGATTTTTTGAAAACAGAAAAAGGCTATCACCTTTACTAATCATAGCTTCACAATCGAAATTGTGCCGGTTCGAATCCGTAAATTTTGTCTGCTTTTCATACCTGAATGTAGTTATCTCCGGTTTTACTTCATTCCTTGAAAGCAGTTCTGATTTACTGATTTTATAAATCATGAGGTTTTGACGCGTCCCTCCATTATTCCCAAAGTCCCCAATATATATGAATTGGTCATCAGAAGTTAATTCTTCCCAATCATGATTCTTCACGTCCTGAACTTTAACTACTCGCATTTCACCTTTACCCTTTGAATTAAATATGTAGAGTTCAGGCTTATTGCCACTATCGTTTAAGGCTACGAACGTATTGTCGCCAAGGGCTACCATTCCGGAGCATTCAGGAAGCTCATTGGGAAGTTCCATAACGGGTTGAAGTAAATTTTCAGCGGACGGGAGTGTTTTACAACCACTTGAGCTTAACATTTGTAGTCCTGCCCAGAATAGATAAAAGATCATAATCGTGAATTTCATACTTATCATTGTAAAATAAAGCACCTGCTTTTTTTTGACCCATGAATTTAGCCGATAAAATAATATCCTTTCAATTCACACTATCTCCACCTTTTCCCTTGCCAGATGATATCGACTGGTTAATGCCATATGAGGGCAAAGAAACTAAAAGTGTAATGACCCAATTTTTTAAAAGGTATTACGAAGACGAAAATAAGCGGACTTTTATTTTGGGCATCAATCCCGGAAGATTTGGCGCTGGAGTCACAGGAATACCTTTCACAGATCCAATACGGTTGGACAACCTGGGTATAAAAAATGATTTCCCTAAAAGACAGGAACTCTCCAGCTTATTCATCTATGACATGATTAATCTCTGCGGAGGACCGGATCTGTTTTACGCTACTTATTATATTACCTCACTGAGTCCGTTGGGTTTTGTAAAAAACAACAAAAACTATAACTATTATGATGACCGTAAACTTGCAGAGATTGTCAGACCCTACATTATAGAAAATATTTGCACCCAGATTGAATTTGGCGCTGACCGATCTGTTGTGTATTGCCTGGGGCAAGGGAAAAACTTTGCCTACCTCGAACAGCTGAATCAAGAATTTAAGTGGTGGGATAGGGTAGTCCCCCTACCCCACCCTCGTTGGATCATGCAGTATAATCTGAAGAAAAAAGATGAATTTCTTCAACAATACAAGTCAATTCTTTTTCCCGGATAAAATTATCTGACAACTGCCAAGACAGATGTCCATACACCTATAGCTGTGTTTGCTTTCACCATATACAAACCTTCGAAAAGGGAAGATATATTAATCTCAGAGGTTTCTCCAGATCCAGATTTAGACAAAATCATTCTACCATCCATGGAGTAGATATCAATTGAATTAATCGAATAATCAGTAGAAAAAGAAACTGATTGTGTAGCAGGATTTGGAGTCATCGCAATGGCGTCTTGTCCTATGACAGGAACGTTTTCGAGAAATTCAAATTCAAGCGCAAGTATTTGGTATCCCGAAGTGAATGGAAATGAATTATCAAATTGTGTCCCAATTCCTCTTACCACATTAGCATTCTGAATCTCATCAAGAGACAAACCTAAGTCGGCATCTACCCTGATCAATACATCTGTTCCCTGTTCATCTTTTACATACACATTATAACCGGTAGCACCAGTTGCGACTATGCTATCTAATGTATAAAGCGATAAGACGATGTGACTACCTTCGGTACTTTCATCTAACGCTGTAAATATCTCAGGAGTCGTCAATGCATTGCCGCTCGATAAAACGGTAATGTTCGATGGCACGATTTCAAGAAGGCCATTAAATACTTCAATAACCCCTTCAACTCTCAATTCGTCGCCCTCCACGACAGTATATGATCCCGGATCAAATGAAAAAACATTGATCCCAACATTATTTTCATCAATTATATAAAAAGAATAACCTGTAGGCAGGAAATTTATTCCATGCACCACGCCGGTAATACTGGTAGGTACTCCTGTAAAAATATGTTGTCCATTCGTACCGTCAGTAAGCCTGAGGTGCGCAACTGGAAATTCGGTAAAACCATTCGGATCATAAACTGCCACAGTCCCTCTCATACCTGAATTAACATGAGCATCACACTGATAATCGTTCAACCCAGGTACGGTAAATTCATAATCGAATTGCCAGGGACCAACTGAGGGCGCCCCACTAAAGAAGCTCTCGCTATTATCAGGATACGTGCTTTGTCTGCCATTGACATTATGCGGAATTGCTTCCTCATTTACCCATCTGACAGAATCGCCCACAGCTACTACAGCATGTTGTGGTGTGAATTCAAGGTGAGCTACACTCACCGTTACTGCCGGTCCTCCCGATAGTCCTCCGGCATTCTCAGCGCCGGGAGTTCCTTTCACCTCATTACCGTTGATAATCACTCCAGTCAACCCACCACTAAGTTGCCAGTTAGCGCCATCATTATTATCCAATGTAGAGGACTTCAATTCCAGAGAAGGTCCACTTCCATCAGCATCAGTGGGCCAGGGGTCCATATCGTCATAGGCCACACTATCAACAAAGTTGCCAGAGGCATCTACGAGTATGATCGATTCACCACTATTATTTAAGGCGCCGCTACTCCACTGATGTGCATTAACCTGAAAAACAGCCTGCATCGCACTTGCATTAATGGCTGCCACGAAATAGGCACCGGGTTGCAGATGAACCTCCGGAAAAGTGTCTCCAATACCAGAAGTAAAACTCCATCCCGTAATTTCAATCTGGGTGTTACCTGAATTGTACAATTCAATGTATTCCAGCGAATCATTTCCAGCTTCGGGAGGATTATAACTAATTTCATTAATGATAATTTGGGCCTGTGATTGGACTATACAAAGTGTAAGTAATAAAGCGAAGTATAAAATGCGCATATCAATTAAAGGATTGAATTCATGAATAGATAATCAACGTAATTATTTTGGATGCAGGAAAATTTCTGCAATCATACAGCGGGCACTTCCTCCGCCAATGTCTTCTATCGTTTGGATCGGTGCGGATACTATCCTGCAATACGTTCCAATTTCGTATTTCTGCTTTGTAGTTAGGCTTTGATATGCCCTTTCTGACATTACCATAAGTTCTTCACCCTTACGGTTTTTTAAAGCTAACATATTTCCGGCAAACTGCTGGACCTGGTCGTGTGTAATCTCTACCACAGCGTGTTTTTCCGCCAGTCTTGCTTTCAAAGCTTCTCTTTCCTCCAGAATTGGCAAACATTCCAAACAAACCACAGCAACATGAGAGGCAATTGCCATCATCACATTCGTATGATAGATGGGCTTCCCATTACTTTCTGCGTGAAATGAATGTGAGATATACCCCATACGCTGACACCATTCCTGCAGGAGATCGGGATCTGTGCGGCCACTAATGCAGGCATAACAAATCTTGTGAGCCCGATCGAGTACCAAACTCCCGGTACCTTCAAGAAATTGATTGGTTTTTTCAAATGATTCGAAATGGACATGGTGCTGGATATCATAGAAAGCAGCCATTTCCTTAATGAGATCGTCTCTTCTTTCTTGTCTTCGAAGAACGGAAAACATCGGATACGTCACAATGGTACCTGCTGTGTGAAAGGAAATCCAGTTGTTAGGAAATACAGCATCAGGTTTTGAAGGTGACTCTGTGTCTTCTACAACAACAACATCGACTCCTTCGCGACGAAGGACTTCCACAAAATTGTCAAACTCTGCCCTGGCGGTTTGAGCGATTGAATTGGATGCCAGCTCTTCAGGTTTATTTTGAAACGTATTGTTTTCTGCGGTCTCGACATTAAATCCGAAGGACGAGGGACGGATCATCAATACATGAGAAGTTACTTGTTGCATAAGGTTCAAAAATACACATCGATCGTAGATACACAATGCTACGTGCATCTACGATCGATGTAGTAAATAATTTATATTGAAACCTAGTTAAGGATATACCTGAACCCTAATCGCATCCTCCATCTAGAAGCTGTGCCTCCGATTTGGAAAATATCCTTTCCGGTAGCAGTGCCCAATCTGTAGCTCAACTTTGGGGTTGTGCCATCAGCTTCATATCCATCTAATTGATATAATTGAAAGTTATTGAAATCACTTCCCGGAGTTGTATAGAATGCGCCCCAATCTTTATTGATTAGGTTGGCAAAATTAAATATGTCAAGAGACACCTGGAATCTGTGCAGATCACCACCTAAATCAGTTCCGAGATCCTGGCGAATGGCAAGATCAAGAAGATGATTAAATGGTGCATTAGATCCATTTTTCTCAACATACTGGCCTCTGAAATCACGTAAACCGTGGTCAGACTCGATATAATTGTTTAGATTTTCCCATTGTGTAGCTACAGTCACTGGACTTCCCCCTCCAGGAGTATATTCCACAAGGTTGATATCATTTTGATCAATTGGTACATAAACTAAACTCCTGTTACGAGATGCACTTCCTGTTTCCTGGTTCAGATTTGTTGCACTACTTCCCCCAATGACATATGAGAATGCCTCTCCTGATTCACCGCTATAAAACAAGGATATCTGAGTTGCAATTCCTTCAGTCCAATTATGCTTATAAGCAGCAGACGCTATAAATCGATGTCCCGCAGCGTAATCTGATCTGCCTAACAATGGCAAATTTCTTCCATCTGTATGCACCTGACCTCTCCACTGCGAAGAATTTTGAGACGATGTTCCATCATTAATTGAATATGCATCTCCATAATTATACGCAACAAGAGCTGTAAAGTTTGCTCCAAAATCTTTTGCGATTGATCCGGTGATATTGTATGTATAACCCTCTTTTGTATTACTTCCTACATAGACCCCTCCGCTATAAGTGCCGACGAGATTGCGACGGAAATAAACAGGCCGGTTATCGTTAGGTGTTGTCCAATTAAATTTTACTGTTGGGTCACTATTGACTTGTGTATAAATAACATTATTCAAGGTTTTCGTAAACAAGCCTTCTACGGAAACTTTAAAACCATCTCCAAATTTTGTATCAAGAGCAAGATTTGTTCTGAAGACCTGTGGAAATTTAAAATCATTTACAAAAATATCTACCTGACCCGAAGGAATAGCAAAGGTTGGATTTTCATATTGGTTATTTACATCGGGGCGGAAGACCACACCACCTGTGATATTGGTTTCATCAACACGACCTATCGTCAAACCATTATTTGTAAACATTGCACCTGGCCAAACAAATGGAATACGGCTTGTGAAAATTCCCAATCCACCTCGTAATATTGTATTTCTGGATTCACTAAACGCATATTCAAATCCCAATCGTG
>JAYUXX010000220.1:0-1741 GCA_043752765.1 Saprospiraceae bacterium
GCTGATGTTGTTATTGCAAGAGCAGGAGCCATCACCATCAGTGAACTTTGTCTGGTGGGCAAACCCGCTATCCTGGTGCCTTCACCTTATGTGGCTGAAGATCATCAGACGCACAATGCCAAATCACTTGTAAAGTTGAATGCAGCAGTTTTAATTCCGGATGGAGATGCACCTTCAAAAGCATTTCCGGAGGCTTTAAAATTGTTGGATCTGCCAAACGAGTTAGCTAAACTGGAACATAACATACGCTTGTTAGCAAAGCCAAATGCAGCGGATGAGATTGCGGACGTCATTATCCAAATCGCAAAATCAGGTGTACGAGCATGAGACCACTAACAGATTATCAGCATATTTATTTTCTCGGAATCGGAGGCATTGGCATGAGTGGCCTTGCTAAATATTGTTTGTTAAATGGTCTTCAGGTAAGTGGTTATGATCGACAATCATCGCCGATCACAGATGATTTAGTTAAACTGGGTGCAGACATCCATTTTGTAGATGATCCTGCTGAACTTATTGGAATACCTGAGCTTGCAATTTATACTCCGGCTATTAAGGAAGATAATTTGATCTATGGGCATCTTGTCTACACGGATGTCAGAATGGTAAAACGTTCTGAAGCATTAGGATGGGTGACAAAGGGAATAGATACGATAGCAGTAGGTGGTACACATGGAAAGACGACTACGTCTTCCATGATCAGTTATCTGCTGAAAGAAACGGGTATCAGGCACACAGCATTTCTTGGAGGAGTTGCAACGAATTATGATTCAAACTTTATTTCTGAAGGAATGAATCTGATGGTTGTTGAGGCCGATGAATATGACAGATCATTTTTGAGGTTGTTTCCGAAATGGGTTGTACTGACGGCAATGGATGCAGATCATCTTGACATCTATGGGACGTATGAAGAAATGCTAATCGGATACAGACAATTCTTATCTCAAATACCACCGGGAGGTTTACTTTTTTATCGACACGATTTACTTTCCGAGATAGGTGAAGAAGTTGTAACAGGATTGCTTGCAAAAGGTGTACAAATATTCTCTTTTGGATTATCAGAAGGTGATTACCATACTTCAGATCTGCATGTAGATAATGGGATATGGCATTGGAATCTCAACACACCTTCTCACGAGATTGAAGGATTATCGCTTTTGATGGCAGGAAGGCATAATGTTTTGAATGTGACAGCAGCATGTGCATTGATCCTGAAGTTGGGTGGGGACGAAGAAAAGTTGAAAAAAGCATTACCTGGATTTAAAGGTGTGTCAAGAAGATTTGAAATCAGGTATAAAGACGAAGGAAATATTCTGATCGATGATTATGCACATCATCCTGAAGAATTAGTTGCGGCAATTACTGCTGCAAAAGAAACTTTCGGCAGCCCTGTGACAGGTGTTTTTCAACCGCATCTGTATTCCAGGACAAAAGATTTTGCGCAAGGATTTGCAGATGCTCTTGATTTGCTGGATGTACCTGTGATCATTGATATTTATCCTGCGCGCGAAAAACCAATACCTGGTGTAAGCTCCCAAACCATATTTGATCTAATGAAAAATCCTCAAAAGCAATGGCTTAAGGGAGATGACTGGATTTCATGGATCGTAGAAAAGAAACCAAAAGTCTTAATCACATTAGGTGCAGGTGATCTTGACAAGCATATTCCTGATCTGATCAGGCAATTATATAAAAATGAAGAAATTAAATAAGCAACGTATCAAGGCATTCTTTTGGCTGG
>JAYUXX010000221.1:0-1740 GCA_043752765.1 Saprospiraceae bacterium
AGAGATTGTTTTCATGTATTCGTAATTTTTACAAAAATCATGTACTTTTTATAAAAACGTTTTCTTTTCCCTTGAATAAATTTTGGGAACGCTCTATCAGATTTTTATTCATTTCGAAATCGGAGGAACTCCTGGATTACGATTAGTATCGATGGTCTTTTCTGTAGGGTAGTTTCTCCATCGAATCGGCTTCGAGGCTGGCGAAATCAAAATCCTCGGTTACTTTTCCGTGGATGAGATACAAGCCCTTTCCCTGAAATGGATGGCGTTCCAGTTGCGGGGGGAAGTGGGTGGTATCGAAGTATCGGCCTTGCTCATCCAGCCAGGTGCCGAAGCTCATGAGCTTACCATTGGCTGTAGTGACGGGTTTGCGGGTGACGTAATAGCCCAGCATGGATACCCTGCGCCCCACGGATGAATTGAGATCCTTCGTCAGCACGATCCGTTGTGAGGGTCTTTCTTGCAGCAGATCAAAAGGACTGCACAACGGAAAGCCTAGCAACTCAATTTCATCATAGGCCTGGTCGTAAGGACTCTCTTCCAGTGAGGGCAGGGTATAATCCAGATGCTGACCGTTGCCAAATAACAACGGCTGTCCCGCGGGCTGCTTAGCCTGCGGATTATGTACGGCATATTTATGCCACATGAGTTCGCACTTCGTGCGTCCGGTCCAGCGGAAAGCACCCATGCGAATGAGAATATCCAATTGTTCGCGTCCCAGCTCTACCCTCTCTACAAAATCTTCCAGGCTGGCATAGATGCCATTTCGTATACGCTCTTCTACGATACGATGGGATACAGCGCGTTCGAGCGACTGAATGTGAATGAACCCGAGATAAATCCGGTCCCCATAGATCGTTGTGACATTGATACTATGATTGACACAGGGTGCCTCGATCTTCGCTCCGCACATGCGAGCTTCGTGGACATAATATTCGGTCGAATAGAAGCCTCCGAAATTGTTGATCACGCCCACCATAAATTCAAGCGGGTAATAGGATTTGAGATACAAACTCTGAAAACTCTCCACTGCGAAACTTGCTGAGTGCGCCTTGCAAAATGAATACCCTGAAAAGCTTTCGACCTGTCGCCATACTTCACTAATCAACTCTTCGGGGTATTCGCGCTGACGACAGTTGCGCCAGAATTTTTCCATGAGCAGCCGGAATGTATCCGAGGTTTTTTTCTTTCCCGTCATGATGCGGCGCAACACATCGGACTCATCCAGATCCAGACCTGCAAAATGATGCACGATCTTCATCACATCTTCCTGGTAGACCATCACTCCAAATGTTTCGCCGAGATGTTCTTTGAAAACAGGATGCAGATATTCTACTTTTTCAGGTTCATGAAACCGTTTGATGTATTCACGCATCATACCGCTCTTGGCTACGCCCGGACGAATAATGGAACTTGCGGCTACGAGGTGTACATAATTATCGCAATGCAGTTTTGTCAGCAATCCCCGCATAGCAGGTGACTCAATATAAAAGCAACCAATACATTGTCCTGAATAAAGCTGCTCCTTAACGAGTTTGTCTTCTTTGATTTTCGCTACATCATGAATGTCGACAGCCTTCCCCTGGTTGGTGCGGATCAGGCTGACTGCATCCTTGATATGCCCGAGCCCCCGCTGACTCAATACGTCATACTTGTGAAAGCCGAGTTCTTCGGCGTGATACATATCGAAGTGCGAGATCGGAAATCCTTTCGGCATCATCTCTAATGCTGTGTGATATG